>JAPUJS010000006.1 GCA_027296045.1 bacterium
AAAAGCAAGTAAAATCGTCGTAACTGCACCCTTGTAAACAACTTAAACCACAAATCCACTTTTTACAAATGCATCATAATTAGATATTAACGCTGAATGACTTCAAACGCCTACAAAAAAAACCGTCTCTTCCAGCCCTCCGCTAGGTTGGTTTTCAAACGGTTTCGGTTCTTAAAAAAATACATCAAATCGTTAAATAATAAAATTTTACATCCAAAAACGTATATTCACACACGTTTGCATTAGCCAGATACAGAATTATGTATTAAATTTCCCCCATTGTCAAGCGCTTTTATCCAGTTTTTCAGCTTTTTTTGCACCACAGGACTCCCGCACCACCAGCCGTAATTTCAGAGTCACCTGTTCAATTTCAGTTTGTCCTTCCAACTGCTTCATCACCATGTCAATCGCGATCCGGCTGATCGCCTCTGTGGGCTGGGCCTGCGTGGTCAGGGGCGGCGTGAAATAGGGCGAAAAATCGGTATCACCCATCCCCACAATGGCCATATCTTCAGGTACCCGAATCCTGTTTTCCTGAAGCCCCCGAGAAATCCCGATGGCCGTATGGTCCGTGCGACAGACCAGGGCCGTGGGCCGGGTGGAACGGGCGCCCAGCCTTCTGCCCACCTGATACCCTTCTTCCATTGTAGTGCCCATGTGCTCGTTCTGATCCAGGAGTACCGGATTCAACTTGTGTTTCAGCATCGCCAGAAAATACCCTTTCCCCTTGGCCGATAACCGGTTGCCCATTTTCCAGTCGGGCCCAACAAAAGCGATCTGTTTGTGGCCCAGTCCAATCAGGTGCTCGGTTGCCTCGTAAAAACCGGCCACCCGATCCAGAACCACGGCGCTGATCTTTTCAATGGGATAGCTGAAGGTCACCAGAGGCACCCGACCTCGCACGGCCTGTCGGATGCGTTCGGACTCATCGTCGTGCCCTCGCGTGTGAATCAAGAGACCATCCACCCCCCGAGAGATTAACTGTTCGATCTGCAACTGCTGGTCGTCCAGTGGATCCCGGGTCTGGCGATCCACGGCCAATTCCATCAAAATCTGATACCCCTTTTTATGAGCTTCCACCATCAAATTCTCAGTAATCGACTCAAACCCCCCGGCCGACAACCGGTATGTCAACAACCCCAGCGTCCCGCTCTTGCCCGTTACAATCCCGCGCGCCATTAAATTGGGGCTATACCCCATCTCGGCGGCCGTTTGCCGCACCCGTTTCCGGGTCTTCTCGTTGACCAGGGCCTTCCGGTTTGGGGCCAGAGCACGCGATACGGTTGAATGGGAAATGCCCAGATGTTTTGCAATATCTTTGATGGTAACTTGCTTCGTCATAACCCTCCCATATGGATAATCCCCGACCGTTCTGACCTGATACAAATGGATTCCGATTGTTCTAATTTATGAATTGAGGGTATCTAATAACATAAATTTAACCTCAAATGTCAAATCGCCTTTGTCATTTCAAACCCTCTTGACAAGGCCCCTGAACGACTTTAACTTTGGCTCAGGCCCTCTCCTCGTCTTCTAGCGCCTGAACGGCAACCCTTCAACATTCCTCTCCCACAAGTGGGAGAGAGAAACCGGGATTGGCCATGCTTATTTGCCTTCTGCTCATACTGGCCCTGACGAGTCTCACCAATTCTGCCTGTGCTCAGGGCGATCGGTCTGAGATCCCCGAACGCTATGACCTGGCCCGGATGTCACTGCAAGACGGCAAGACCGACTATGCCGAACAGCAATTCCTCAAAATTCTCAAACTAGATCCCAAACACGCCCCGTCTCACCTCTCTCTCGGTCATCTCTACCACCGTCAAAAACGAATTGCCAGTGCCTATCGGCACTTCAAAACCTACCTGGACCTCTCTCCGGCTACCCACACTCCGGTTAAAATCCAAACGCTTCTGAACACACTTGCCGACAGCCTGAAAGCCTCCGGGAAAAGCTGGGTGGTCAACGATCCATCCAGGCCTTGGGGGCCCGCATCTGTGCCCGAACCCGACGAACTTGGATTCCTCGCAATCCAGGGCGGCACCTTCCTGATGGGCGGCACCTTCAAAAATGAAACGCCCGTCCGCCTGATCTCCGTTGCCGATTTTGAACTGATGGACCACGAAGTCACCAACGTCGACTTTTTCTCCTTCACCAAAGCCACCGGTCATCCCTCTCTCGAACACTGGCGCGAAGACTGGTTCTGGATGTCCCAATTCGGCACCCACCCCGCCGTCAACATCACCTGGCACGACGCCGATACTTACTGTCGCTGGCTGGACGCCCGCCTGCCTACCGAGGCCGAATGGGAATATGCCTGCCGGGCCGGTCGCACCCAGGCCAAATACCCCTGGGGAGACACATCCCCCGATGAAACAAAAGCCAATTTCGGTCGCATCCTGAAAACCCCTTATCCCACCAAACCGGTCAAATCGTACGCCCCAAACGCCTACAATCTCTACGATATGGCCGGCAATGTCTGGGAATGGTGCGCCGATTGGTACGACCCCGACTATTACAAAAAGGGACCCACCGACAACCCGAAGGGCCCCGACAAAGGCTTTGACTTCCAGCACACCCGACGCGGCGGCCAGTGGCAGTCCTCTCCCCACTCCTTGCGCTGTGCCCGACGCTACGGCGACGAACCCTCCGCTCAAGACAACGGCAGCATGGCCTACTTCGGCTTCCGCTGTGCCAGGTAAACCTTTTCCACGAACAGGACAGCGAACTCCGTCGTCTACACCCCCGAGGTTATCATGCACACCCGCCTCATCATCGCGATCGCGCTCATGCTCGCCCTGCCGCTCAAAGCGACCTCCGACGAGCCCTATACCCCCCGGATTCCCCTCGGCCTCGACGGCAGCGTCTACCTTGAACAAATCCCCACGCACAACCCCCTGACCCGGTCCAAAGTCGCTCTGGGCCGATATCTCTTCTTCGACAAACGCCTCTCAAAAGACGGCACCGTCGCCTGCGGCACCTGCCACCAGCCCCGCTCCGCCTTCACCGACGGGCAGGCCCTGCCCACCGGCATCGGCGGTCAAAAAGGCCAGCGCAATGCGCCCACCATCCTCAACCGAGTCTACGGGAAAACCCACTTTTATGACGGCCGGGCGGCCTCTCTAGAAGACCAGGCCCTCCTGCCCATCCAGAGCCCGTCCGAGCTGGGCAACACCCTCGAAAACGTCGTCGCCACCCTCTCCGCTGTTCCGGGTTACCGCACCCGTTTCAAACAGGCCTTCGGCACCGAAGCAATCACCCCCGACCGGATCGCCAGGGCCATCGCCGCCTTCGAACGGTCCCTCATCACCGGCGAGTCCCCTTTCGACCTCTTCGAATACGGCGGTCCTGAAGGGTCCATGTCCGAGGCCGCCATTCGCGGGCTGACGGTCTTCCGTGGCAAAAAAACCCGCTGCCCCCTCTGCCACACCGGCTTCAACTATACCGATGAAGATTTCCACAACATCGGCCTGGGCTGGGACAAAGCCGACCTCACCCTTTACGAAAAAACGAAAAACCCGGACGACATCAAACACATCGACCCGGGCCGCTACGCGTTAACAAAAGATCCCAACCACTTTGGTGCGATCAAAACCCCCACCCTGAGAGAAGTTGCCCGCACTGCCCCTTACATGCACAACGGCAGTGTCAAAACCCTCGAAGAAATCGTCGACTTCTACAACAAGGGCGGCGTCCCCAACCCTTTTCTGGATGAAAAGATCAAGCCCCTCAACCTCACAGACGCCGAGAAAGAAGACCTGGTCGCCTTCCTCAGGGCCCTTAGCGGCACCAACTGGCTTCAGATTGAACCCCCGTTGCGATTTCCGAAATAGGCCCCATTAAGCCACCACAAACGCGCACACCCGGCTCCAGACACCCCACACACCCTTTG
>JAPUJS010000060.1 GCA_027296045.1 bacterium
CCTGAACCTGTTTTACGACTGCAACACATCCTGTAAGAACTGGCCGGTATAGGAAGCCGCCACCTCGGCAACCGCTTCGGGCGTCCCCCTGGCAATCACCTGTCCCCCTGCATCTCCGCCTTCCGGTCCCAAATCAATCACCCAGTCTGCCGTCTTGATCACATCCAGGTTGTGCTCCATCACAATCACCGTATTTCCGGCCTCCACCAGACGGTTCAATACTTCCAGCAGTTTTTGTATATCTGCAAAGTGCAAGCCCGTGGTGGGTTCATCCAGAAGATAAACCGTCTGTCCCGTGTTCGGCCGGGCCAACTCCTTGGCCAGTTTCACCCGCTGTGCCTCCCCTCCCGAAAGGGTGGTGGAGGCCTGGCCCATTTTCATATACCCCAATCCAACATCTTCAAGCGTCTGCAAAATCCGCCGAATATTGGGCACTGGCTCAAAAAGCGCACGGGCTTCCAGAATCGTCATATTCAACACATCTGCAATCGACCGGCCCCGGTAGCGCACCTCCAGCACATCTCGATGGTACCGTTTCCCCTGACACACTTCGCAGGTGACCCACACATCCGGCAAAAAGTGCATTTCAATACACCGGGACCCCAAACCCTCACAAGCGTCACACCGTCCCTTTTTATTGTTAAAACTGAAATGTCCTCCTTGGAAACCCCGGACTTTGGCTTCCGGGATCTGGCCGTATAATTTGCGAACGTGATCAAACACCTTCACATAGGTGGCCGGATTGCTCCTGGGCGAAAATCCGATCGGCGTCTGATCGATATGGATCACTTTATCAATCTGGTTGAGTCCCACAACCCGATCGTGTTCGCCCCAGGACCGCTTGGCTTTGTTCACCTGGGCCGAAAGAGCGCCGTACAAAACATCGTTTACCAGAGAACTCTTTCCAGAACCCGAAACACCGGTAACACAGGTCAGCGTCCCGAGCGGAAACGAAACCGAGACATCCTTCAGGTTATTTTGCCGGGCGCCAATCACCTCGATAAACCCTCGCCCGGGCCGCCGTTCAGGAGGTACTTCAATCTGGAGGTCCCCCTTCAAATATTGGGCGGTCAACGAACCGTTTTTCCGGCTCAGAACGCTCGGCTTACCCGCAGCCACAACATTCCCTCCCTGGGTACCCGCACCGGGGCCAAAATCGAGGATATAGTCCGCTGTGGCCAGGGTATCTCGATCGTGTTCCACCACAATCAGGGAGTTCCCCAGATCCCGAAGCCGTTTCAGAGCGTTCAACAGCCTTCGATTGTCCCGTTGATGCAATCCGATGGTCGGCTCATCCAACACATAAAGCACCCCCGTGAGGCCCGAACCGATCTGGCTGGCAAGCCGAATCCGCTGGGCTTCGCCCCCCGAAAGGGTCGGAGCCCGTCTGGCCAGGGTAAGGTATGCCAGCCCCACTTCATCCAGGAACCGCAGCCGACTCCGGATTTCGTTCACCACTTCTCCTGCTGCTTTCTGCTCCTGCCCTTTCAACACCAGATCCTCAAACCATGCCCGCACTTCCTCAATGGGCATCTGAGTAACCTCAGGAAGCGTTTTTCCGCGCAGTTGAGCAGACTGCCCTTCCGGCTTCAGACGATGCCCACGGCAGGTCGGGCAGGGAACATCCTGGATAAATTCGCCCATCTGCCTGCGAAACCGGGGCGCCAGCCGGACCAGTCGTTCGATGGTCGGAAAAATGCCGCTATACTGGAACCGAAACCCCAGAGAACTCTCCAACCATCGGGTTCCCAATCCATATAACAGCACATTTCGGGCCTCATCGGTCATTTTCATAATGGGCGTATCCAGATCAAATCCGGCTATTTCCCCCACACTGGAAAGCATGTCGGCAAGCGGCCCAACGTCCAGCTGTCCAAACACCGTCACCGCCCCTTGGGCGAGCGATTTATGGGGATCTGGAATCACGGTATTGTGCGCCATTCCCCGTTGCGTCCCGAGCCCGTCACAGGCCTCGCACCACCCTTCCGGACTGTTAAAGGACAGGCGTTGGGGGGTTAGGGTCTCAAAACTTCGACCGCAGCTTGGGCAGGACAGATGCTGGCTAAACCGGGTCTCCTCAAAATCGTCGGGAGAAGCAGCAATGACAATTCCTCCCGACAGATCCAGCGCTTTCTCTGTCGACTCTGCAATCCGTTTCCGATTTCTACCCCGCACCGTGACCCGGTCCACCATCACCTCCAGCCGGTGGGCCTGTCGATGATCGACCTCCATCCCCGCTTGAAATCGGATCACCTTTCCGTCCAGGCGACCCCGTAAATACCCCTCGCGTCTCATCCGTTCAATCAGCGTATTGTAGTCCTCACCCCGCCCCGTCTCTAAGGGTGCCAGCAGATACAATCGCCTGCCCTCCGGCATCTTCAAGATCCGGTCCACAATCTCCTGGGCGGCCTGTCCGCCGGCCTTCACCTGACAATCCGGGCAATAGACATCTCCCAGAATCGCGTACAACGCCCGGAGATAATCGTAGACTTCGGTCACAGTACCCACCGTAGAACGCGGATTTTTGCTCGCCGCCTTCTGTTCAATTGCAATGGCCGGAGACAAGCCCACCACGCGGTCCACTTTGGGCTTCGGCATTTGCCCCAGAAATTGTCTGGCATAGGCCGACAGGGACTCGACCTAGCGCCGCTGTCCCTCAGCATAAATGGTATCCAGTGCAAGCGACGATTTGCCGGACCCGGACACCCCCGAAATGACGGTCAATTTTTCCCGGGGAATGACCACATTCACATCTTTCAAATTGTTCTCCCGAGCTCCCACCACCTCAATGTTTCGGATCTTGCCGTTCCGTTTGGACCGTCCATTGTGCCGACCATTCTGGTCCTCCATCGGAACCCGACCTTTCAGGACCTCCTTCAATCCCTGTCCGGTATACGATGTGTCACTTTTCACAACCGCTTCGGGCGTCCCGATGGCCAGCACATTTCCACCGCCTTCCCCCCCTTCTGGGCCCAGATCGATCAGCCAATCGGCGGTCTTAATCACGTCCATATTGTGCTCGATCACCACCACCGTATTGCCCAAATCCGTCAGACGATGCAGCACATTGAGCAGGTTCTGAATGTCGGCAAAATGCAACCCGGTTGTCGGTTCATCCAAAATATAAAGGGTCCGACCCGTGCTTCGTTTGCAAAGCTCCTTGGACAATTTGACCCGCTGGGCTTCGCCTCCCGATAAGGTCGGTGCAGGCTGCCCCAGCCGGACATACCCCATCCCCACATCGACCAGGGTCTGGAGAACCCGGTGAATGGACGGCACGTTCTGAAAAAAAACACAGGCTTCTTCGACCTCCATAGCCAGCACATCGGCAATGGATTTCCCCTTGTAGCGCACGTCCAGGGTTTCTCGATTAAACCGCCGTCCCTCGCAAACAGGGCAAGTCACCCACACATCGGCCAGGAAATCCATCTCGATCAGATTCGCCCCATTTCCCTGGCAGGCTTCGCACCTCCCCCCTTTGACATTGAAGCTAAACCGACCGGGTGCATACCCGCGCACCTTGGACTCGGGCAAATCGGCATACAACGCCCGAATCGGGCCAAAAGCCCCGGTATAGGTAGCCGGATTGCTTCTGGGCGTCCTTCCAATGGGCTGCTGGTCGATCTCGATCACCTTGTCCAGATGCTCCAGGCCTTCAATACGCCTGTGTTTTCCAGGATCCGTTTCGGCCCCATTCAGGTCTCGGGCAAGGGCTTTGTAAACAATATCGTTCACAAGCGAACTCTTCCCGGAACCCGACACCCCCGTCACACATGTGAAAACCCCCAGAGGAATCTTTACACTCACATTTTTGAGGTTATTGTGCCTGGCCCCCACCACCTTGAGGACACGATGCCGCTTGCCAACCGGTCGTCGCTCTGGAATCTCGATTTTGCGCCTGCCCGAAAGATAGGCACCCGTAACAGACCTTCGCGCACGGGCAATCCTCTTCCAGGACCCCTGCGCAACCACCTCCCCGCCCAAATGGCCCGGCCCCGGCCCAAAATCCACCACGCGATCTGCACGGTGCATCGTTTCTTCATCGTGCTCTACCACAATCACCGTGTTGCCCGCATCCCGTAAATGACACAACGCGTCCAAAAGCTGCCGATTGTCCCGGTGGTGCAGCCCAATCGAAGGCTCATCCAGCACATACGTCACCCCCACCAGGCCGGAACCGATCTGGCCCGCCAATCGGATACGCTGGGCTTCGCCCCCGGAAAGCGTGGGTGCCGTCCGATCCAGCGTCAGGTAATCCAGCCCAACATCCAGGAGAAACTTCAGACGTCCGGTAATTTCTTTCAGGGCATCTTCGGCAATGATTTTTTGCACGCTCGTCAGCCGCAGGCCAGTGAAAAACACATAGGCCCCCTCGACGGTCATTGCCGTTGCCTCCGGCAGCGACCTGCCTTCAATCCGCACCGCCAGGGCCTCGGGCTTCAACCGACTCCCTTCGCACAACTTGCAAAATCCCACATGCATATAGGCCGACAATCTGCGTCGGACAACCGGACTTCGTCCTTCCGCAAACTTCCGCTCCAAAGGCAGCAAAATACCGTCAAACCGGTCCTTATGTCGATAAATCGTCCCGTTTCGCCGCTTCCATTCAAAGGTCAGCCGTTCGGGCACACCATAGAGCAGTTCCTGGCGACCTTTGGCAGGAATTTTCTTCCAGGGTGTACGCACACTTGCACGGTGCCTTTTGAGAATGCCCTCGTAATAGTGGATTTTCCATCGATTTTTCGGCACCCCCAGAGGCCCGATTGCGCCCTCCATCACCGACAGGGTGGGATCTGGTACAACCCGTTTGAGATCCATAACCGTGCGGGTCCCCAACCCCCGGCAACCCGGACACATCCCCTGGGGGCTATTAAATGAAAAAAGCTGAGGCGTCGGTTCCGTCGCGCTCAGCCCGCAGGATGGACATGAAAAATTTGAACTCAACAGGACATCGGCCCCACCTTCAGGGCTGACAATCAGGGTCCCCTTACCCATCAACAACCCTGCATCGACGGCCTCGCCCATCCGTCCTCGCTGGTCTTCTTTCACCACCAGTCGGTCAATGACAACATCAATATCGTGGCGAATATACCGCTCCAGCTTGGGCACCCGGGTCAACTGCACAACCTGGCCGTCCACCCTTGCCCGGATATAGCCTTCTCGCTGCAGGTCTTCGAATAAATCCTGGTATTCGCCCTTTCGCCCCTGAATCAACGGCGAAAAAATGTGGATTCGGGTTCCCTCCTCAAGGGCCATAATCCGATCCACAATGCCATCCCGGGTCTGTGCGCCAATGGGAGTTCCACAATCTACACAGTGAGGCGTTCCAATCCGGGCAAACAACACCCGAAGATAGTCGTAAATCTCGGTCATCGTGCCCACCGTCGAGCGCGGATTCCTGCCGGCGGTCTTCTGTTCAATCGAAACGGTGGGCGACAATCCCGTAATCTGGTCCACGTCGGGCTTTTCCATCTGTCCCAGAAACTGCCTGGCATAGGCCGAAAGCGATTCGACATACCGCCTCTGGCCCTCGGCATAAATGGTATCAAATGCCAGGGAGGATTTCCCCGAACCGGAAACCCCTGTAAAACAGATCAGTTCATCACGTGGCAACTCCAGGTCCACCCCCTTTAGATTATGGACCCGTGCCCCTTTAATCGTAATATGTCGTGTTTCCATAAACCAAACGTCTCCCCACATTCGGACTTTTATGGATATTGTTATAGTCTAAAGAGCCACATGCCTCCCAAAACGTGACTCGAATCACAGCATCTTCTTTTTTCCCAGCGCTAAGTTGTGAGTATACGGGTTGAAATCTGTGTAGACAAACCCAACCAATATACTATTCAAATGTTCACCTATCAAGCAGTTTTTTATGGTTCAGGGCTCTCCATTTTGTTCCTCCCCTCAGGAAGCTCCAGGAAAATGCTTGTCAACCACTCCAATAATCTTTATTATTCAACTAATTACCGCTGATTTTCTCTCTTAAAGCCAGGTGATTTTTATGGCCACAGCCAGAAAAAAAATCCTGACCATCGACGACGAAGAAGCCATTGTTGATTTGATCGTCGACATTCTTGAAACCCACGATTACGAGGCAATCAGGGCGAACAAATGGACCGAAGCCGTGGATGCCCTGAACCATGAAAACCCCGATCTGGTGCTCCTGGACCTCGAAATGCCGACCGTTGACGGGGCCTCGATGCTGAATTTCATTCGTGCCGAGGGATTTGACATCCCGGTCATTATTGTTTCCGGCTTTGTGACAGACACCGTCGCGGAGGAACTGTCCAAGCAAGGCGTCAGCGGGTTTGTCCACAAGCCCTTTAAAGCCCGCCAATTGTTGTCCCAAATCGAACAGGCATTGGGACAACAGCCCCAGACCGCCCAGACCGCCCCCCCGCCTTCCAAATTCCAAACCCCACTGGATGCCCTCTACGGACAATCCCTGCAATCCGTCCCCGAAGCAGAGGACGAGGAACCGGCCCCTGCTTCCGTCGATCTGCTCTACCAGGGCAAAGACCAGAAAGAAGAGCCAATCGATACACCAGAGACATCGCAAACCCCTGCAACCGAAATTCTCCAGGCATTCCAGAAACTCGAAAAGCCATCGGAAACCGAACAGCCTCCTGCACCTGCAGAAAAACCACCCGCCGGAGAGTTGCTAGAAGCGCTCAATCAGTTGGACAAAAGGGCATCTGTGGAAGACCCGCCCCAGCCTGCCTCTTCCCCAGCACCGGCTGCAATACCCGCCCCCAACAATCCCGAACCCCAGCCCCCTGAGCCTGCACAACCTTCTCCCGCTCTGGACAACCCCCTGACGGCCCAGCCATCTCCTTTGGACCCGGCGGCAGCCCGGTCCAGAGGTCAGGCTCCAGCCCCTCCTATCTCTCGTCCAGAGCCAAAACTACATCCCAGACGACCGCCACCCCGAAGGTCTGCAATCGGGCGGAAAAACTGGATGTATATGGGCATTATCACCTTCGTGTGCGTGCTGGTCGCCGGAGTCCTCGCGGTCATGCAATATGTGGCTTCCGAATTTGACCCCAAAGCATTCCAGGCCCAGGCCCAGAAATCCATCAGTAAGCAGGCGACCCAAGAAATTTTGAAAGAGCTTCAAAAAAGCCAGGGCAGGTAACCTGTCCACAGCTTGTGCAACAAACGCCTTCGGCAAAAACCGAAGGCGTTTCTTTTTGTCTGTTTATTGCCTTGACAAAATCGTCGCCAGCCGTATATCATGGACGTTCCAAACCGGAAGCAGAGGAAAACAAAATCGGTTCCCATTTCGCACACCAAAGCCTCGAAAGGAGTGCCCTATGATACGGGTCGGCGTCATCGGCCTGCGTGGGATTGGCAACAATCACGCAACCACCTATCACAACCACAAAAAATCGGACCTGCTGGCCGTCTGCGATATGGTGAAAGAACGGGCGGACGACGCGGCAGAACGTTATGGAGCCAAGGCCTACTACAGCATCGACGACATGCTAAACAACGAAGAACTGGACGTTGTCAGTGTTGCTACAGGCGGGTTTGAAAATGGCGGTGATCATTACGAACCTGTTATCCAGTGTTTGGAAGCAGGCCTGGATGTGCTTTGTGAAAAACCCATCAGCAACAACATCGAGCACGCCCGCGATATGGTCAAAACGGCTCAGAAAAAAAACCTGCGCTTTGCCATCAACCTCAACCACCGCTTTGTCCCGCCTGCTGAAAAGGCCAAAAAGTGGATCGATGAAGGCAAATTGGGCCAATTGCTCATTATCAACATGACCATGTGGATCGGTAACCCTGCCGAGACTTCCCCCTGGTTCCATCTCAAAGCCCTTCACCCGCATTCCATTGATATTATGCGCTACTTCTGTGGCGATGTCGCCCGCGTTCAAGCCTTCCTCAACAAAGGCCCCGGCCGCAGCGGCGACAATCCAACGGTGTGTTGGTCCAATGCACAGATCAATATGCATTTTGAAAATGACGTGGTCGGCCATTTGACCGGATCCTATGATACCAATCCTGCCCACAACCTGGAGCGGTGCGAAGTGATGGGGTCTGAAGGCCGCTTTGTCCTGGACAACTGTTTTGAAGAACTCACGCTTTATCCGCGCCGGTCCGAAGAACTCACCGTGATTCGCAATTCCATTATGGGCGGTCTGGTCTTCAATGACACTTTTCCCAGACGCATCAACCGGTGGATCGAACAGGTGGACGAAGGCGTCCCCCGGGGGGAAATCGACGGCTCCGGAGAAGAAGGCCTGGCCGTTCAAGAAATCATCACAGCCGCCATCCGGTCCTGGGAAGAAAATGCGATTATCGACGTAGCCAAAGTACCCGGAACCTGATCGATGGATCAACCATATCTCCAGGGGCGAAGAAATTCGCCCCTGTTTTGTTAGAGGTCATTTCCAGAACGCTGAAAAGACATCCCAGATTCGTATCAAACCATGATTTAAGGAGATAGAATGGATAAGGTCGGCATTGGCGTATTAAGCCATGCACACGGACACGTCACCAACTACTGTCGGGTGATGCAGCATTTTGACGACGTGACCCTTGTCGCCTCCTGGGACGACAACGAGGAACGAGGCCGCAATGCCACACAGAACTGCGGAATGGATTTTCGAGCCAGCCCCAAAGAGGTCCTGGAAGATCCCAACATCGACACCATCATGATCGGCGTAGAAACCAACCGCCACGCAGAATTTGTCGAAATGGCTGCCGAGGCTGGAAAACATATCCTCCTGCAAAAGCCAATGGCCACCACCCTGTCCGATTGTGACCGCATCATTGAAGTGATTCGAAAAACCGGCGTCAAATTCAGCATAGCCTCAGATGCGACACGATCCCGTGAACCAGAAAATCCGGGAACTGCTCCAGGCCGGCACCGTGGGCAAGGTCGCAGTGGTTCGCCGCCGTCACTGCATCCCCGTCCTGCTCAACCCCAACTTTGTCAACGGTCCTTCCAGATGGCATATGGACCCGGTTGCCAACATCGGGATGTTCTTCGACGACGCCTCCCACGCCGCCGATTGGTTTTACTGGCTCCTGGGAGCTCCCACCAGCGTGGTTGCCGAAATCGACGGCATCATCACCGATGTTGCACCCGACGACAACGGCGTTGCCATTTACCGATTCAAAGACGGCATCATCGGCACCCTCTTCAACGGCTCCACCACAGTTGCCGGAGTCAACACGACCGAGATCTATGGCGACGAAGGCACCATCGTCCAGGACTACGGCGATTCCCCCTCCACGTCGGCCCCACGTCCCGAAAACGCAGTGCCGCTCAAATATATCCGCAAAGGCGATGAAGCCTGGACCGAATTCCCGATGCACATCCCCAAAGGGCAGGGCGAACGCATTTCTGCCGTTCCCAGACCCTTTATCGACTACATTCGCGGCCTGACAGATGAACGAATCTCCCCGGAAGAGGGTAAAGTCTCTGTAGAGATGATCCTGGCTGCCTATCAGTATGCCCGAGAAGGCCGGCGAATTACCTTCCCCTTGAATCAGGAGTAGAGAAAACCCCACGCGAATAATAACCCCAATCCCAACCGGAATACTACCATGTCGTCCTACACTCTGAAGGGCCTTGATTACACGGCCACCATTTATGACAACGCGCCCTCCTCCGATCCCGACGTCCAGGAGGGACACAACGGAATCCGGTCGTGGAAACGCGACGACGATCCCGAAACCCGGTTCATTGCCCATTCCTGGCTCAACCTGGAGCACGTGATTACCGACGACCGCCAGTTTTTCGGCAA
>JAPUJS010000600.1 GCA_027296045.1 bacterium
CTGGCCGGGCAACGTGCGCGAATTGGAAAATATCATTGAGCGGGCGGTGATTGTCAGCCGAGGCAATAAACTTGAACTTGGCGATTGGTCTGCTAAAACAGTGGATCTGCCCGACAAGACCGGTCTGGTCACCCTTGAGGAGAATGAGCGACGGCACATTCAGGAGGCTCTGGATCAAACCAATTGGCGAGTGAGCGGTGACAAAGGCGCGGCGAAAACTTTAGACATCAACCCGCATACGTTGTTGTCGCGGATGAAGAAGCTGGGTATAGAAAAAAACAGTTTCACGCGTCCAGGCACCACGCGTAGTAGCCGGGACCCGTATGTGTGATCATTTCTCGGATCAATGATTGCGCGTGCGTGATGCGATCGGCCTGGTCGGCGCCAGCGGCGAGGTTCGTGAGCTCCAGAGGATCGGTATCCAGGTTATAGAGCTCGTCGTTGTCGGTTCGATTCATGACATATTTCCAATCGCCATCGCGTACCATCACACGGGCTGCCAGCTCTTCGGGCTCGGTCGATCGGGAGTTGATGCCGTCGGATGTTCCGATTTCCGAGAAGATGGGCACTGGATCCGGTTGCTCTTCCTCCGTTATCGATAACGCGACGCTGCGGCCGTCGATTGGCTTCTCGAAGCTCAGTTCGCACAGGTCGAGGAGTGTGGGCGCGAGGTCGACGCCGCCAAGTGGTGTCGTGACAAGGTGACCCGATGGGAGTCCGGCCGGCCACGAAACAATACAAGGGACACGGACAGAGGCTTCCCAGAACATCCGTTTCTGGATCGCGTGGTGTTCGCCCAGCATTTCTCCGTGGTCGCTGATGAACGTGACGATGGTGTTCTCGGCGAGTCCCAGGCTCTGCAGACGGTCGATGAGACGTCCAACCTGATCGTCGATGTGCGTGATCAGGGCAAAGTAGTGTGCGATCATCGTACGGAATCCGGTCTCATTGATGTCTAGCGGCAGTCGACCCACATCGTTCTTGAGGTAGTCCGGTCTCCCCTCGAGGTCATCCTGCCAGGTAGCCGGCAGGTCGATCTTGTCGATCGGATACCTGTCCACCAGTTCTTGTGAGACAGCGATCAGAGGATGAGGGTCCTTGATGCTGAGATAGAGGAAGAACGAGCGGTCATCTGTCGTGTCGAGGAATTCCAGACCCTGATCAACGGTCCAGGTCGTTCGCTGCTGGCGTGGATCTGAGATGGGCGTGTAACCCAGGCCGTGATTACGGATCGTGGGATGTTTTCCTTCGTAGATATTCGGAACGCCTTCACGATCGAAATAGTCGAACAGGATGTCGCGATGGTCTCCCTGGTAACGGTAGACGCGCCAGAACTCTTCAAAACCATGTTGCGGCTGATGGTCGTGACCCAGGTGCCAGGGGCCAGCGATCCCGCACCGATAGCCTGCCTGTTTGAACACATCGCCTAGCGTCACGGCGTCTGGACGCATCACGGCCATTGCCTCGGGGATCACACGTTCGGGGCCGTAGTTCGCCAGCTGCTGGTGAGCGTGAGGGTAGGTACCCGTCAACCAGGAGGCGCGAGCGGGTGAGCAGACCGGAGATGCGCAGTAGGCCGTCTCGAACACGACGCCTCGTTCGGCCAGGCGGTCAATGTTGGGCGTCTCGACCAACGAATGACCCGCGTAACCCAGGCAGTCGAAGCGGAGTTGATCGCACAAGATGAAAATCAGGTTGGGTCTGGTTTCGGTCATAGGACGCTCCTTAGAAGCAGGCCGAGGATACGGGTGTAAAAGTCGAGGTCTTTGTCGAGGTCTTTGCAGATGATGGCGATGTGGCCAATACCAGTGATCATACGTGTCTCCTTTTGTCTGGGTGATGTTGCATGGTCGCGTCCTTTCTGTGCGTTGTTTGAATGCAAAATAACAACCTATACCTGAAAAATCTATAAATAAGTTTGGTTGATACTATTTCCCCTTCAAGCGAATTCTTACTCTGGAACACACACAGAGTAATGCAGAATATTCGCATTTATTTTATATAAATATATATTTATTAAATAGTTATTGTAATAGATCAATTTTCTCTGCGCGGGGAAAATTGGTCTGAAGTGGGTATTATTCTGTCCTTTATCAAAGTACCCGCCAAAATCCCGGATGAACCTAATTTCTAAACCAGGGTAAAAATTCACTTGATAATCCGCTCCAATCTGTCCAGACTATAGCAAAAAGGGAGATCCTCATCAACATTTCTGAAGCCAAAACACAACGATCTGCCCTGATCGAGAAAGTCATGACAGAGCAGGAAGTAATCCTCTGTAAAGCTGGCAAACCTGTCGCAAAACTTGTACCTTATCAACGCAGTACAAAATTACGCACCCCCGGCACCTTACAGCGCAAAATCAAGATTGCCGACGATTTTGATATCCTGCCAAAAGACATTGCTGAGACCTTTGGGGAAAGGAGATCCCAGTGAAAATCGTTGACGTCAAACGCACGCCCTCTCTCGGGCCCGAAACCCGTAACTGGTCCGTGCTCAAAATCATCACCGACGGTGGCATTGAAGGCCTCGGTGAAGCATCTCCGGGCGCATCAATCGAAAGCCTCAAGCAAATGCTGGTGGGCAAAAATCCCCTGAACATCAACCAGATCCACCACGATCACCTCTGGCGGATGCAGGGCAACGGCGCGGGCGTCGAAATCGCCCTCTGGGACATCAAGGGCAAAAAGCTGGGCGTGCCGCTCCACGACTTGCTGGGCGGCAAACTCCGCGACAAAATCCGCATCTACTGCGACTGCCATTCGGGTGCCTACTGGACCCCGGAAGACTACGCCCGCCGCTGGGAAGAGGTCCGCAAAACCGGCGAATTAGATCCGGTTTATGAACCAGATGCCTACGTAAAACGTGCCAAAGAGGTCGTGGCCGAAGGCTTCACCGCCATCAAATTTGATGTCGACGTGGCCAACCCCTGGAAACTCGACGTCTATGATCGCTCCATCTCCCGCAAAGAACACGAGCACATCATCACCATTCTGCAAAACGTCCGGGACGCCATCGGCCCCTATGTCGACCTCTCCGTCGACCTCCACGGATCCTTCAACCTGGCCGATGCCCTGCGCGTGTGCAAAGACGTCGAACACCTCGACCTCCTCTGGCTGGAAGACCCCATCCGCTGGGAATGGGGCAACGTGGACGCTCTGGCCAAAATCTGTATGCAAACCGAAACCCCCATCTGCACCGGCGAAATCTTCCACGGCGCCAAAATGTTCCGCGAACTCATGGAAAAACAGGCCTGCGATCTCCTGGAACCCGACATCCCCCGAAGCGGCGGCCCTATCGAGATCCGCCGCATCGCCGAATTGGCCGAAATGTATCACATGTCCATTGCCCCTCATTATATGCGCAGCCCTGTCACCGGCTTTGCCGCCGTCCACATCTGTGCCACGATCCCCAACTTTCTCGCCCTCGAACACCACTCCCAGAACATCCCGTTGTGGGCCAATATGACCAGCATCAAAAACCCCATCCAGCAGGGCTACATTGCCGTGCCCGACGGCCCTGGCCTGGGAATTGAACTGGACGAGGAGGCCATTGCACCCTATCTTCCGGAAGGCTCGCCGATGTGGCTGTAAACAGACATCCCTGGGATGTGACGCCCGAAGAGGCCCGGGACATCCAGAACGCGTTACGCGAGCAGGTCATTCGTGAAGACCGGCTGGAAAACGTCCGTTATGTCGCCGGCGTTGACGTCGGCTTTGAGGCCCAGAACACGATCACACACGCAGCCGTCGCCGTCCTGCGCTTTCCCGAACTCGAACTCCACGAACAAGCAACAGCCATCCGAAAAACCTCGTTTCCCTATGTGCCGGGCCTCCTGTCCTTCCGCGAAATTCCGGCCATCCTGGATGCCTTGAATCAACTAACCCAGACGCCCGACCTGCTGCTCTGCGACGGTCAGGGCCTTGCCCACCCCCGGCGCTTCGGCCTTGCCTGCCACCTGGGCGTGCTCACCGACTTGCCATCCATCGGGGTCGCCAAAAGTCGCCTGATCGGAAAACAGGATCCCGTGCCTGAAAAAAAAGGCAACTGGGTCCCCTTAACCGACAAAGCCGAAACCATCGGCGCCGTCCTGCGTTCTCGAACCGGGGTCAACCCGCTCTATATTTCCATCGGGCATAGAATCAGCCTGCCCACGGCCATCGACTATGTGATGCGCTGTCTGACCCGATACCGTTTGCCCGAAACAACCCGCCACGCCCACCGAATCGCCTCGGGCTAAGAGGATAGGATGAAATCAAATCTCAGCCGTCTTCTCACAGCAATCTTCCTCTTTTCCATGTTCATGGGCTCCGGCCCCGGCCTCCGTCTCATCAACCCCGATCCAACAGACCCGAATGCCGTCTTTACCGTCCTCGGCCTGCCCAAAATCTACGCCTGGGGCCTGCTGTGGTACGCCGTCCAACTCACCGTAATCCTGATTGCCTATTTCAAAATCTGGACCACCGATGACGGGGCCGAATGAGACCCCATAACAGATCAACAAATGATAGCTGATAAATGATATGCCTGAAAACACCATCCACAACCTGGGAATCATCCCCCACATCATCCTTGGCCTCTACCTCTTCATGCTCCTGGCCTTTGGCCTCATCAGCTATCGCAGGAGCCAAAACACCGAGTAGGACTACTATCTGGCCGGACGCGAACAGGGGTGGGTGGTATCTGTACTCACAATTATGGCCACCTTCTTCAGTTCCTTTGCCCTCTTAGGCGCTCCCGGCATGGTCTATCGAGACGGCGTTGTCTTCTCGCTTTTTTCGCTCAACGTCCCGGTGGCCGGCGCAGCCATTTACTTTATTGGCTCCAGGATTCGCCAGATTGGGCGGGAAAAGGGCTATGTCACACCGGCCGATATGATTGCCGAATACTACGGCAGCCCCGTCGCGCTCCGCCTCCTGGTCGCCCTCATCGGTATCCTCTACGCCGTGCCCTATGTCGTCATCCAGATCCAGGCGGGCGGCATTCTCTCCCGACAGATGTTCGGAGAAGGCGCGTTTGAAACCGGCGCCGTCCTCCTGGCCATCATCACCATGGTCTATATCATGGTCGGTGGTATGCGTTCCGTGGCCTGGACCGACGTCGTCCAGGGTCTCCTCCTGGTCGGTGGCATGCTGCTCGGCGGGTTTGCCATTGTCGCGGTCCTGGGCGGCCCGATCTCCTTCTTTCAAGCCGTTGCCAAACTTCCGCCCAAATCCCTTTCTGTCCCCGGCACGACAGGCTACTGGACCCCCGAAATCCTCTTCACCGCTTCGGTCTTTGCCTCCATCGGTTCCATGATCCAGCCCGCCCAATGGATGCGTTTCTACGCCGCCCGATCCAACCAGGTCCTCCGCCGGAGCGCCCTCATTTTTGCCGCCGTCCTGACCGCCTGCTTTTTCTTCGGCGTGATGCTCGTCGGCTTAGGCGGCCAGGTACTCTACCCGCTTGTGGATGACGGGGGGGCTTATCGCACCGACAATCTGGGCCGCGTCCTCCCACATCCCGAAGTCGGAAACGCCGCCAATGCCTTCGACCAGATCCTTGTGGTCGTTCTCAAAAATCACCTGCCGGAGCTCCTCGGACCCGTAGGCGCCATCCTGACCTCCCTCGTTCTGGTCGCCATTATGGCTGCTGCGATGAGTACTGCCGACAGCAACCTGCACGCCATGAGTGCGCTCCTAACCCGCGATGTGTACGGCCGATTCATCCGTCCACAGGCCAGCCAGCAAGAACGCACCTGGATCGGACGCGGCATCATCGGCCTGTTGACCCGGCATTAAGTAATAGCCTTTTTATGGACTGGCAATACACACCTTATACTTTACCCTTACTTCTGTCCACGGCCATCGGCCTGGTCGTTGTGGTCTATGCCTGGCGCTATCGAACCACGCCCGGTGTCAAGCCCTTCATTATCCTGGTATTGGCCACGGCGGAATGGTCGCTGACATACGTCCTGGAACTCGCCTACCCGGACCTGCCCACCAAGATCCTCTGGGCCCAAATCCAGTATGTCGGCATTGTCCTTGTGCCCACCATGTGGTTCCTCTTTACCCTTCACTATACAGATCAGCGAAAATGGCTGTCGCCCCGGTATCTCATTTTGCTCTCGATTGAGCCTGCTCTGACACTGATCATGGCCTGGACATCGCTCTATCACGAATTCCTGTGGATCCACTTGAGACGGGAATTTCTGGGAGACTTCGCGATCCTTGGCCTCGACCATGGACCCTGGTTCTGGATCCACACTCTGTATTCCTACACTCTGATGGTATCCGGAATGTTTGTCATCTACCGGGAAGGCATCCGCCTGCCCCGGGCCTACCGAAACCAGACGCGCATCATCCTGGCCAGCGCCGTTGTTCCCTGGGGCGGAAATATCCTCTACCTCACGGGTTTAAACCCCTTCCCCTATCTGGACCTCACCCCGTTCTTTTTCTTACTTATGGGCCTTATCCTGGCCTGGGGCTTGCTTCGCTACCAGATTCTCGATATCGTGCCCGTTGCCCGCGACACCGTTATCGAAGGCATGGACGCCGGCATCATCGTGATCGATTCCCAAAATCGCGTGGTCGACATCAACCCCACAGCCCAGCGCATCATCAACCGTCCCGCCGATCAAGTCATTGGTCAACCGGGCCGCAAAGTCTTCGAAAAATACGGTGACCTGGTTCGACAATTTGGAAGCGTTTCAGAAGCCCGGGAAGAAATCACCATCGGTCCGGAAGACAACCCCCAGGCCTATGACCTGCAAATCTCCACCCTCCACGACCGAAACGAACAGCCCACCGGCCGACTCATTGTGCTCCACAACATCACCGAACGCAAACGTGCCGAGGCCGAGTTGCTGGAAGCCAAAGAAATTGCCGAAGCCGCCAACCAGGCCAAAAGCGAATTTCTGGCCAACATATCCCACGAAATCCGCACCCCCATGAACGGCATCATCGGCATGACCGAACTGATCCTCAGCACCCGCCTGAACACCGAACAAACCGAATACCTCAACCTGGTCAAAAATTCGGCACAAAATCTCCTGACCGTGCTAAACGACATTCTCGATTTTTCCAAAATCGAAGCCGGAAAGCTCGAACTTGACCCCACCGATTTTCATCTCACGCAGGTGCTGGAGAACACCGTCAAGTTGTTCACTCCAAACGCCCAAGAAAAAAATCTGGACCTGACCTGCCACGTTCACCCCGAGGTGCCAAACGCCCTGATCGGCGATTCGGTGCGCTTGTGCCAGATCATCATCAACTTAATGAGCAACGCCATCAAATTTACACACAGGGGTGGCATCACGTTAACCGTGGAGAAACAATCTGACGAGCAAACAGACCTCACCCTCCACTTTTCGGTTGCCGATACCGGCATTGGCATTCCACCAGAAAAGCATACCACCATTTTCCAGGCCTTCGAACAGGCCGACATGTCCACCACCCGACAATTCGGCGGCACCGGCCTGGGTCTGGCGATTTCCGCCCAGTTGGTTCACATGATGGACGGCCGCATCTGGGTCGAAAGTGAAGTGGACAAAGGCAGCACCTTTCACTTCACCGCAACATTCGAACAAGTCAAACCGATCGAATCAAAGGGGTCAGAAAGTCCACCCCTGAATCGACCGGGCCTTCACATTCTCCTGGCCGAAGACAACACCGTGAGCCAGATCATAGCTCGCAGGCTATTGGAAAAAATGGACTGCACCATTACGGTGGTCGAAAACGGCATACAGGCCGTAGAAGCCTTCGCACAGGGCTCCTTTCACGCCATTTTGATGGACGGACAGATGCCCGAAATGGACGGTCTGGAAGCTACCGCTTTGATCCGACAAAAAGAGCGGGAAACAGATACGCACATCCCGATCATCGCCCTGACCGCCCATGCCATGGCGGGAGATCAAGAACGCTTTCTAGATGCCGGCATGGATGCCTATCTCACCAAACCCCTGAACTCCGAAAAGCTCATTGAAGTACTCAATAAGCTTATTCAGGCCTGAACCTCCAGATTGCCCTATGGTAAAACCCATACCCGACAAGCTCGTTGTTCTGACCTTCGACGACGGCGTCAAATCGCAGGCCACGTTCGCCGCCCCTCTGTTGAAACAATACGGCTTCAATGCCACCTTCTATATCACCGAAGGCCTGAATTTCCTCGATAAAAAAACCCGCTATATGACCTGGGAAGAGGTCAAAACCCTCCACGACGAAGGGTTTGAAATCGGCAACCACACGCGCCACCACAAAAATGTCACCACCCAATCCCGAGAGGAACTCCAGGCCGACCTGATCCACATCGATCACCGCTGCAAATCCTACGGCATCCCCATTCCCGAAACCTTCTGCTACCCCGGCTACAGCAACAATCTCGAAGCCGCCGCCGCCCTTGCCGACCACGGCTTCCGCTTTGCCCGGCGAGGCACCGCCCCGGAATATCCCTACAACAAGGAGGGCGGACGGGGCCCCGCCTATGATCCTCAGACACATTCGCCCCTGCTGATCCCCACCACCGGTACTTCAGGCCCCCACTGGGACTTCGACGATTTCCTCTGGGCGCTGGATCAGGCAAAAGACGGCAACATCGCCGTTCTCACCTTCCACGGCGTCCCCGACCTGGACCACCCCTGGGTCCATACCGATCCCGAGGTATTCACTTCCTATATGGATCATCTGCACAAAAATGATTATACTGTGATCGCCTTGAAAGATCTCGACTCATACATCGACTCCACTCCATCATAAAGGAACCCATATGGCATCCAAACCCAACATCATCCTCATCCTGGCCGACGACCTGGGCTATGAGTGCCTGGGCTGTTATGGCAGTCAGACCTACAAAACCCCCAACCTGGATCGCCTGGCCGAAACCGGCGTTCGCTTCGACCACGCCTATTCCCTCCCCCTGTGCACGCCCACCCGCCTCCAGATGATGACCGGCAAATACAATTTCCGAAACTGGCGGGCCTTTGGCGTGATAGATCCCGACGAAAAAACCTTTGGCCACTATATGTCCGACATCGGCTACAAAACCTGTATTTCAGGCAAATGGCAAATGTACAGCTACAACCCCCCCGATTACGAACCCGAATGGCGCGGCAAAGGCCAGCGTGCAGAAGACGCCGGCTTCGACGAATACTGTCTCTGGCATACCGAACACACCGAAGACAAAGGCTCCCGCTACGCCGATCCCGTGATCCAGCAAAATAGTACCTATCTCACCCATACCGAAGGCAAATACGGGCCGGACATCTACACGGATTACATCAACGACTTTATCGAGCGCAACAAAGACGAACCCTTTTTCGTCTACTACCCGATGGCCCTCACCCACGGACCCTTCCAGCCCACCCCAAACAGCGAAATCTGGTCCCAAAACCGCCACGACAACGGCGTTCAGTATTTCAAAGACATGGTCGAATACATGGATGTCGTCATTGGCCGCATTGTAGACAAACTGGATGAACTCAATCTAAGAGAAAACACGCTCATCCTCTTCCTCGGCGATAATGGCTCGCCCCGTCAGGTCACCTCGCGCTGCAACGGTCAGGGAATCCAGGGCGGCAAAGGTCTTTCCACAGACGCCGGCACCCTCGTCCCCCTCATCGCCAACTGGACCGGCACGGCCGCCGAAGGCATTGCCTGCGACGACCTCGTCGACTGTAGCGATTTCCTGCCCAGCATGTTCGAATTGGCAGGCGAGTCCCTGCCCAAAGATGACATCTTCGACGGCCAGTCCTTTCTCCCACAAATCAAGGGCGAAGCAGGAACCCCTCGCGAATGGATCTTCGCACACCACGACCCCCTTCCCGGCCACGGCAAAGACGCCTACACCCTCCAGCGCTGGGCCCAGGACAAACGCTGGAAGCTCTATGAAACAGGAGAACTCTTCGACGTCCAGGCCGATGTGCTGGAACAAAACCCCATCACAGATGGCGGACCCGAGGCAGAAGCCGCACGGCAAAAATTGCAGCCCGTAATCGACCGTATGCATGTATAAAAACCGTTTCGGGTTGTTTGCCTTGAACTCGGAGCCCAACAAACTTATCCAAGGAATCACCCATGATCATTGACACCCACATCCACCTCTACGACCCCACCCGCCCCGAAGGCGTACCCTGGCCCGAACCCGATGACGAAGTCCTCTACCGAACCGTATTGCCAGAACACGCCAAAGCCCAGGCCGTGCCCGAAGGCGTCACCGGCACCGTCATTGTCGAAGCCAGCATCTGGGTCGAAGACAACCAGTGGATCCTGAACCTGGCTGAAAACGAACCCTTCATCGTCGGCCTGGTCGGCAACCTGGACCCCCTTTCGGAAGACTTCGCCCAAAACGTCGACCGCTTCGCCGCCAACCCCCTCTTCCGAGGCATCCGTCCCCGAACCCATGCCTGGGAACAAAAAGGGGTGGACAATGTGATGGCGTCGATGGAAAAATTAGCTTCGCACGATCTGGAACTCGACACCGGCATCAACGAATCCATTGTCGAAGTCGCCAGCCGTCTCCCCGAACTCCGAATGGTCATCAACCACTGCGCCAATCTACCCGCCGACGGCAATCCCCTCGATCCCGCCCGAGTAGATTTGGTCCAACGAGCCGCCGAACAACCCAATATCTACATCAAAATTTCCGGATTGATGGACCTGCGCTGTCAAATCCGTCCCGCCCCCACCGACCTCGACTTCTATCGTCCCGTCATCGACACCCTCTATGACGCCTTCGGCGAAGATCGCGTCATCTTCGGCAGCGACTGGCCCGTCCACGACAAAAGCGAACGCACCTATGCCGACGGCCTGAACCTGGTCAAAGCCTACTTTGCCGAAAAAGGCGAACAAGCCTCGGAAAAATATTTCTGGAAAAATGCCAGAGCCGCCTACAAATGGATCGACCGAACGTAAAAACAGTTCTGCTTTCCAGGTTGTTGGTCTGAAACCCGAACCTCAGGAATTCACCCATGAATAACAAAACCATTCGCTACCTGGACGATGGCAGTATCGAACTCATCGAAAAGGAAGTCACAGACCCCGGTTCCGGCGAAATCCAAATCGAAAGCGGCGCCTGCGGAATCTGCTCGTGGGATATCGTCACAGCCAAACTGGGCAACCAGATGCACCCAATGGCCCCTCCCGGACATGAGGGCGTCGGTTATGTCACCAAAATAGGTCCCGACGTCACCCGCTTCAAAGAAGGCGACCGCGTAGCCGGTGGGGGGTTTGCCAACATTCGAAACCTATCCTCCGAACGTGTCCACAAGATCCCCGAGTCCGACCTCCCCGATGAATACTGGATTGTTGAACCCGTCTCCTGTGCCGTAACTGGAATCGACCATTGCAACATCCAACCCGGCAACCGCATCGCCGTAATCGGGTGCGGCTTCATGGGTCTCTTAATCCTCCAGGGTTTGCTCCACCATCCCCTCGACAATCTCATTGCCATCGACATCGTCCAGAGTCGTCTGGACCTTGCCAAAAAACTCGGCGTCGGTGAAGTCTACAACACGGCCGAAGTCGACGTTCAAGATCTCACGCAAGAACTAAAATCCAGAGACCTCGACGTCGTCGTCGATACCTCCGGCAGCCAGCCCGGCCTGGACCTGGCCACCGACATTGTCAAACGGGGCGGACGCATCAATCTGTTCGGCTGGATCAAAGGCCAGACCGCCACCTTCGACCCTACCAAATGGCACCTGGGCGGCTTCACCGTTGTCAATTCTGCTCCCGCTTCAAAACTGCGAGAAACATTTGGACCGGCCATCCGCCTCATCCACAAAGGCATCATCGACCTCAATCCCCTGGTCACACACACCGCCCCACTGGAAGATTATCCAGCCCTGATGAAACAGATCCTGGACGGCGATCAGAGCTATATTAAAGGGGTTGTGACATTGAAATAGAGCAAAAATCAATAACAAACCCCTCCCGATCACGTTCGCAAGCAGTTGAGCAGGCAATCATGAGTTCGATTTAG
>JAPUJS010000601.1 GCA_027296045.1 bacterium
GGGGGAAAGGATGTGCGCCTTTCCCCCGAGTGCCGGGCCGTCCCTTCGCGAAGCGCACAGAACTTCGTTTCCAGGTCCGGTGGCATATATCTGAGGCGTCCGCCCATCCGTCACCGTCTCGGCAACCACCTCCAGATCCACCGACCGACCCCGACCCCGCAGATAATTCAAACTCCGATGAATCGCAATGGACCGGAGCCACGCTCCCAACCGATTCGGATCTTTCAACCGATCCAACCGCTCAAACGCCTCCAGAAACACCCCCTGAGTCACATCCTCCGCATCGTGAAAATTCCGCACCCGCGCCAGCGCAACCCCAAATACAGCGTCTTTATACCGTGTAATAATCGGAGCAAACGCCTCCGGCCCATTCTCCAGAGCCTCGGCTACCACAATCGCATCGTCTTTCACCTGAAATCCCTATCTTCAACCTGCATTCACTCATAATGTCACATCAACCCCTTAAAAGGTTGGGTCCCAACCCAAGATTTTTTCACATCCAAATTTAAGTCATTGTATCACAACAATTAAAGGCTTGACAAACAATCCGGGGCTGGGCCAGGCGGATCTGCGGCCCTCTGCGATCCAGCTTCACTCATACCGCAACGCCGTCACCGGGTCCACCAGCGCCGCCCGCCACGCCTGTGTGCTCACCGTCAAAAGCGCAATCGCCAGCGTCACCAACCCACTGAGCAAAAAGATCAGCACCCCCAGATCAATGCGATAGGCAAACCCATCCAACCACGCCCGCATCGCCCAGAAAGCCGCCGGGAACGCGATGAGGTTGGCCAAAAGCACCAGCTTCACAAATTCATACGACAACAGCCGAATCACACTCGGCACCGACGCGCCAAGCGTCTTTCGAATCCCAATCTCCTTGGTCCGTTGCTCCGCCGTAAACGCCGCCAATCCAAACAACCCCAAACACGCCACCACAATCGCCAGCCCGGCAAATACTGTGGCAAGGGTTCCCATCCGCTGTTCGGCCTGATAAAAGCTATCCAAATCTTCATCCAAGAATCGGTAGCTAAACGATTTTTCGGGAATGTGCCGCCGCCAGACCTCACCGATATACTGGATCGTCTTCTCGATATCTTTCCCCCGAATCTTCAGCGCCAACACATTGAACTTGGGCTGCCACATCGCAATCGCCACCGGACGAATCTCCTCGTGCAACGATCTATTATGAAAGTCCTTCACCACCCCGACCACCTGCCCCATCTTCCGTGGATTTGCGAGATCCAAAAGCCATCCAAATGACTTGCCAATCGGATCTTTCCATCCCAATCGCTTCACCGCCGTCTCATTCAAAATATAAGCCATAGACGAATCCGTTCGGACGTCCAGCGAGAAATCGCGTCCGGCGACCAGTTCCAGTTCATACGTATCCAGAAACGCTTCATCCACACCCAGCACCCGCATCTGCCAATTTTCTGCCCCTTTTCCCTCGGGATAAACCCGATCCAGTTGTCCGCCGTATCCCATCGAAGAATGGGAAGCCGAAGCTTTCAAAATATTCGGATGTTGCAAAAACTCATGTTTAACATCCAAATACCGATCGGTCAACCGTCGATCCGTCACAAACACCGGCGTCATCACTATCAGCTCTTTATCAAACCCCAGATTTTTATTTCGCACAAAATTCAACTGTTGATACACCGTATACGTGCCCGCAATCAGAAACGTCGAAATCGCAAATTGAAACACCACCAGAATCTGCCGCAGCCGACCGCTTCGCACCCCCGCAGCCACACTGCCTTTCAGCACCGAAACCGGCCGAAACCCCGACAAAAACAGCGCCGGATAACCTCCGGCAAGCACCCCCACAACCAGCGTCAACACAGCCAGTCCACCCAGCGCATATCCCAGCGTCTTCCCGGTAAGCACAATCTCCTTCTGAACACAATCGTTCAAATCAGGAAGCGAAAGGTACACCAGTACCGTCGACAATATCGCGGCCAGCAAGGCCATCACCAGCGACTCGCCCAGAAACTGCCCGATCAACTGCCTGCGGTAGGCCCCCACGACTTTACGCAATCCCACTTCACGAGCCCGACGCGCCGACCGAGCCGTCGCCAGGTTCATAAAATTAATACAGGCAATCAGCAGCAAAAACACACCAATGGTTGCGAACAGATACACATAGGTGATATCGCTGTAATAAGGAATGTTGTAATCAACCTTCGAATACAGATAAATACGCTCTAAAGGCTGCAAATAATACGTGTTCTTCTCAACAAGATCTGCCCCCATATACCGTTCAATAAAATTCGGCAACTTCCGCTCCAGAGCCTTTGCATCAACGCCTTCCTTCAACAAAATGTAATTGTTGGCCGGACGAAAGGTACTGTGGATCGCCCAATTGGTAAATGGACGCTGGGTCCATTCGGTGGTCTGGGTCGCACACAACACGTCAAACCGGAGTGTCGAATACCGGGGCACATCTTTCAACACCCCCGTAATCGTATATTCCCCGCCATAATACCGATCGTCCACCGAAAGCACCTTGCCCACAGGGTCTGCATCGCCAAAAAACCGTTTTGCAGTCGATTCGGTCACCAGAATCGAAAGCGGCTCCGAAAGCACCGTCTGGCGATCACCAATCACCAGCTCAAAATCAAACATCTCCAGAAAATTCGGATCCGTCAAACCGAACCGCACACCAAATTTTTTGTCTTCATATTGAGTCCAGATCCCACCCCATGACATAAATCGAATATACGCTTCCACCTCCCCATAATCCTGCTTCAACGCCGGACCCGCCGCCCCAGAAGTGCCAAACCCCATGTTAACCGCCGCGTTATCCAGCCGCATTTCGCGAACCAACCGAAAGATGCGGCCGCCCTTGCTGTGAAACCCATCCACCTTAAATTCATCCTGAATGAACAACCCGATCAACACACAGCAAGCCATCCCCACAGCCAGTCCTGTGATATTAATCATCGAATAACCCTTATGGCGCATCAAATTGCGCAACGCAACAATCAAATAATTTCGGACCATCCCTTGCCTCCCTAAATCGATGCATTTCGTTTCAGGTTTTGACACATCGAAGGAAACCAATGTTTCGAAAACAGAACGCCCCCAAAATACAAAAATCCCCGGAGAAAGCATCACACTTTCCCGGGGTTGGAATTCTCTCTATGAAATCAGCAATTGCATCAATATCGTGATTTCGTCTCAAACTCCGCTCTCATACGCTCCATCATCTGGCCTCCATCACAAGCCGAAACCCAATCCGTCCGCTTCTAAACGCCGGGTCGCCGGCACCACGCCAGGCTGACCGCAGCGCCCGTGTATTGCTGAACCCGCCACCGCGGAAGGTGCGAAGCGAGGCATATTGGGGCCCCTTGGGGTCTGTCTGATCACCACCGCTATAAGGACCAAACCAATCCTGAACCCATTCCATCACATTGCCGTGCATATCGTAGAGTCCCCACGGACTCGGCAACTTCGTACCCACAGTGTGCCCATATTTTTCTTCAACATTCCAGGCATTCTCTTCAAACCAGGCGTGATCCTTCAGCAATTTTTTATCCTTCCCAAATGACCACAATTTTTCTGTTCCTGCGCGACACACATATTCCCACTCGGCCTCGGTGGGCAAACGAAACTGAAATTCGCCTGCGTCCTGATTCAACTTTTGAACAAATGCCTGCACGTCGTTCCAGGAAACATACACAGCCGGATGATCGGGGTGTTCCTGAACGAAATTCCTGCCTTCCCAGGGGCTATTGCCCATCACAGCTTCCCATTGGCTCTGCGTCACCTCATACTGGCCAATGTAAAACACCTTAGAAATCCTTATATTGTGCCGAGGGCCTTCGTGTTCATATCTCCCTTTCTCTGATTTTGAAGATCCCATTTGAAACGTCCCTGGTCCAATCAACACAAACCCAATCTTCACCCCACCCGGAAGAGGAATCTCTTTTGCAGTCTGTGCGGCCAAAAAACCCGGCGCTAACACGAGCGCACTCAGAGTCACAATGAGACATCTTGCCATATGGACCTCCCTGGTTGGCGTGTGCCTTAACGTAGCTATTTTATTCCCTTTGATTTACGACGCCCCGTGAACTGTCGGTCCATTACGTTCGGTTTTTCGCACACAAAAACTTTCTTCCTTGACTCCTTGCCCCGATCCAGATATGTTTGAAAGCCCGATAAAAACAAACACAACCCTTTTGACACCTCTTTATGACCTACGACCTCATCATCGTTGGCGCCGGACCGGCAGGCGCAACAGCCGCC
>JAPUJS010000602.1 GCA_027296045.1 bacterium
AAAAAGCTGTGCCGCGAAGCAAATAATACAGACTCCACAGATAACCCACTGCAAACGGAATATCTTTGCCATTGTTAAACCCATGCCCATAATATCTGGGCGTCAACACCAGAAACAGAGCCGCCAGAAATCCTGCCCTACTTCCTCCCAGCAAACTGCCCAAAAAATAAGCCGCAACCACCCCCAGCAATCCGACCAGCGCATTGCACAGATGACGGGTGTCGTACACGTCAAAAGGCAAAACCTGACCCGCCAGATGGACGACCGTGTCAAGGACACCACCATACAACCAGGTATTCTTATACTCAAAAACCGAGTGGTCCTCAAAACCACTCCAATACCACGTTACAATATCTTCTCCATAAGACATATGGCTGGCTTCGTCGCTGGTAATGCCATATTGGGGAAAGGTCAGCAATATCACCGTCCCCAAAAACATGATCAAGACAATAAAAGCCCTTTGCCAGACCCTTGACCCGACCTCGACGGAGAGCATAAAAAAACACCTCGAAAAAGGCATGCGGAAAGGTACAGCCTTCCCGCACTACCGACCAACTGTCAGCCCAGCCCTTTGCCAAAGCCTGTGGCTAACGGTCCTTTTCTTGTGATAAACACCTGTATAATATAAGACCCATCACAGACAGTGATAGTTTTAGACGGTTTCGAATCCACATTCGCTCCCATGAAATTAGGGAAAGACAAAACCTCGGACACCTTTTGCCGGGGTTTCGTATGTCAGAAGCTTGACCGTGATTCAGGCCGACTGTATCTGCTTCCGACTGTTTTTTTCCTAAAACCCAACACGTCTTTCAATAAGTCAATTTTTTTCTACCAACGCCACCGCCTTTTGCCGATTCCGAGTCGCTTTCACATAGCCTGGATCTACTTCCAGCGCCTTCTCAAAAGCCTCCACAGCAGAAGGATAAGACCCCAAAAACAGATAGGCCTGACCCAGTAAATTATACAGACCAGCCTCACCCGGCTTCAGGTCAATGGCCTGTTGATAGGCTTGTACAGCCTCCGGATATTGTTTTTGATGCATGCGAACCGACCCCAAACTCTGATAGACCTCAAAATGGTCGGGACGCAGCCGGATCGACTGTAATAGAGATCGGCTGGCTGTTTCGTAGCTTTTTGTTCCAGCAAGAGCCAGTCCCAGATTGTAGTGTACCAGTCCATCCATCGGTTCCAGGATCACCAATTCTCCATAATGTTTGACGGCTTCTCGGTATCGTCCCAATGCATAACAAAGCCTTCCCATCCGTCTTAGAAGTCCGGGATCTCCAGGTTGAATTTGAGTTGCTCTTTGCAGTGCATCCAGTGCTTCTTCCTGGTTGTTCATCGCTTCATAGACACCCCCCAGATTCACGTATGCTTTAAAAAAATGGGGTGAAAGGTCCACCGCTTTTCGAATCCAGGCTGCAGCGGCGCTATAGTTTTTCTCCTCGGCAAAGCCCATGCCCATGTTGTTAAACATGACCCCCGGACCCGAGCTTTGACCCGCCATTTGTTCATAATGTGGGAGGGCAAGCTCATAACGCTTCTGGCGCAAATAAATATTGCCGATTCGCAAATGAACCATGCGTAGATCGATGGGACCCTTCAACGTATCTTTACCGACCATTTGCAGCACGGTTTTATACGCTTCAATCGCAGCGTCCCACGCTTCCGTCTCCCGATAAAAATCCCCCAATCGAAAGTGCATATAAGGAGAATCGGTAAAAAAAGGGGTCTCTCGATAAACAGAGTCCGGGCGAATAATATACAGGATCGGTACCCCTTTTGCATCGATGGTATGCAGAATCTCTCCCGGCACTCTTTTGTGAAACTCAAACCGTGTGGAACCAAGATAAAAATCTGCACGTTCCGGCATCTCGCTATACACAAACCGGTTCCCATCCACCATATATTGAACCCCCGGATACAGACTGCCAATCGTCTTCTTCAACCCCACCGAATCCACCTGTGCCTCAATCCACCGAATCCCCTGCTTAAAACTGTGATTCCAGTAATCTGTTTCATACTGCAAAGAGGCCTCTTGCACACCCCCTGCAAACAACCGATTGAAATACACCGCTTGATTCGGATGCAAATCCACAACATCCCAACAGGTCACCATCAGCATCCCTGCCCACAACACAACCAGACCCCTCTTGAAATATCCCGATAGAATCTGGAAAACCATCGTGTGAAAACCCAACGCGCCCAACACAACCAAAGGCGGCACGACAAACAAAAGCTGGCGTATCCCATCATAAAGCGGCGTCCCGGACACCACTGCATACCCCAAAGGAAACACCCCTCCAAAAAGCAGCAGCACATACTGAAATCCCCGAAGGTTCCAGACAGACTGCCGAAAACCAACCACAAAGAACAAAACCAATCCTGCAAGCACGAATTCCGGCAAAACCAAAAACAACCACTTGGGTCCATAATACCAGGGAACAACATCGCTGTCCACATAGCGACCTTCGAAAAAACTAAAATGCACTTCTGGAAACGATGTAAAAATCTGAATCCCATCCCACAGACCGGAAAGCGGATGGATCTGCAACCACGGCCAGAACAAAAACATAACCCCATAAGCAATTCCACCGGTCGCAAACGTCGGCCAGATCAATCTCCTGAGCCCTTCTTGAGGACCACACAGATACATCAGTCTGATCCCATAAAAAAGAACCAGATAAGCCATCAGAACCACCCCATTTGCACGAACCCCCATCGTCAGTCCAATCGCCAACCCGGTCTTCCAGATCAAGTGCCGGGGCACCTTCGGCAAAAAAGCTGTGCTGCGAAGCAGACAATAAAGACTCCACAGATAACCCACTGCAAACGGGATATCTTTGCCATTGTTAAACCCATGCCCATAATACCTGGGTGTCAACACCAGAAACAGAGCCGCCAGAAATCCTGCCCTATTTCCTCCCAGTAAACTGCCCAGAAAATACGCAGCAACCACCCCCAGCAATCCGACCAGCGCATTGCACAGATGACGGGTGTCATACACGTCAAAAGGCAAAACGTGACCTGCCAGATGAGCGACCGTGTCAAAGGCGCCACCATACAACCAGGTATTCTTATACTCAAAAACCGAGTGGTCCTCAAAACCACTCCAATACCACGTTACGATATCTTCGCCATAAGACACATGGAGGGCTTCATCGCTGGTCACGCCATATTGGGTAAAAGTCAGCAAAATCACCGCCCCCAAAACCGCGATCAGCCCATAAAAGACACATTTCCAAATCTCGACTTTGTCAGGCATTCAAAAAACACCTTATCAAGAAATGCAGAAGCCCCGGGGGACCCTCTCCCGGGGCTTCTAGACCACCCATTTTCGAATTCATACCTACGCGGCTCGTGTCTGCTTCTTCCGTGCCTTCCGCCCCTTCTGCTGGCGTACCTCCCGAGCCGCCTTTTTCACCGCCTCCACAATCTTCGTATACCCCGTACACCGACAAAGATTACCCGCCAGCGCAGCCCGAATTTCGTCCTCTTTGGGATTGGGGTTCCGATTCAAAAGGGCCACACTCGACATAATAAATCCGGGCGTGCAAAATCCACACTGGAAACCCAATAAATCGATCATCGCCTTCTGAATCGGATGCAAGGTCCCGTTTGCCACTCCCTCAACCGTTGCCACCTCTCGCCCTTGGGCCTGCACCGCAAGCACCAGACACGACGTAACGGGTTTTCCATCCAGAAGCACTGTACAAGCACCACAATCGCCCGTGCTGCACCCCTCTTTGGTCCCGGTCAACTGAAGCTGATCTCGCAACACCGCCAGGAGAGTTTTGCGGGGCTCAACGAGCACCTCCTGCACCTGGCCGTTCACCGTCAACTGAATCGGCTGTTTCATGCAGCCCTCCTTTTTGACCGTGTTTTGGACATCGCATCTTCCCAGGCCGCCGTCACCATCCGTTTTGTCAACACCCGAACCAACTCCCGCCGAAAGTCCGCCGAAGCCCGTACATCGCTGATGGGACGCGCCTCTCCGGATGCAACCTCTGCAGCCTTGGCAATCAATTCTTCACTCAGCCGCTGACCCCGCAACATCCGCTCTGCCTTTTTCGCCCGAATCGGCGTTGGTGCCACAGCCCCCATCACAATCCGGGCAGCCTGGCAAGCACCCGTCCGGGCAGCCAGCGTCACGGACGCTCCCACCCCCACCACGGCAATATCCATCGCCCCTCGGGGGGTGTGCCGCACAAAAGCCGAACCCGTTCGGGCAGCCGGAACCGGCACCTGAATCCCGGTCACGAATTCGCCTTGTTGAAGCGCCGTCTGTCCCGGCCCGGTCATGAAATTTTCCACCTGCATCGACCGGCGCCCCTTGGGTCCGGCAATCCGAACTTTCGCGCCTAAAGCAATCAACCCGGGTGCCACATCGGCCGACGGGGCGGCATTGCACACATTGCCCACCACCGTTGCCAGATTCCGAATCTGAATCGATCCCACCACCGACGCGCCCTGGGCAAACCCTGCATACGTCTTCCAGGCCGCCTGCGAAAGTTCCACCTGCCGCATGGTCACTGCCGGCCCAATCGTCAAACCGCGCTTTCGATCAATCGTCAGCGCATCGGCCCCGGAAAGCCGTCCCACATCCAGAATCACATCGGGGGTGCGAACCCGCAATTTCATATGCACCAGCAAATCCGTGCCTCCGGCCAGCACCTTTGCGTCCGGGTATTTGGCCAAAATATCTACGGCCTCCCGAATGGTCGTGGGTGCGAAATAATCAAAACTTTTCAAAACAAATCCCCCTCTTATCGATTGTTTGAATCCGCATCTTTAAGTGCCGCCACGACCCGCTCGGGTGTGGTAGGCACCTCCGTCACCCGGGCACCTACCGCACTGTAAATCGCATTGGCCACTGCCGCCCCACCCGGAATGATGGGTGGTTCTCCCACGCCCTTACTTCCATACGGCCCGTGTTCACAGGGTTCTTCTACAATCACGGTCTGAATATCCGGCACATCCAGCGCCGTCGGAATCGCATAGTCCAGCAAATTCGGATTGAGCACCCGGCCCTGATCGTCATACTGAATCCCTTCCATCAGGCCAAACCCAACCGACTGAACCGCCCCACCCTGAATCTGCCCTTCCACCAGCATCGGATTCAGTGCCCGGCCCACATCCTGGGCGGCCACCAGATCAATGAGTTTCACCCGCCCGGTCTCCGGGTCCACTTCCACAGTCGCAATATTGACCGAAAACGAAGGGTGGCTCTTCAAACTGCCCAAAGACGCCCGCCCCGTAATTGGCCCTGCGGCAGAACCAATCGCCGCTTCGGCCAGCTCGGCCAGACTCACCGACTGACCCGGCGACCCCTTCACCCGGATCACCTCGTCTGCCAGAACCAGATCCTCTACAGACGCTTCCAGGTGTGCTGCTGCCCGCTTCAACACCTCCTCCCGGGTATTCTCTGCAGCTTCCCGGGCAACCGTGCTGGCACTATAGGCCGCCTTGCTGCCGGCACTCAAAGACGTGTAGGCCACCGTATCCGTATCCCCCAGCGTCACCGTCACCTTCTCGACCGGCACGTCCAGCTCTTCGGCCACTACCTGCGCCATCACCGTGTGCACCCCTGTGATGTCCGCCTGCCCTGTCAACACCGTCACCGACCCATCCCCCCGCATCGTAATATCTGCATGGGTCGGCCCCGATCCGTTCTGCCATTCTCCACATGCAATCCCCATCCCCTGGTTGCGTTTCAACCGACGGCGACCCCAACGTGCCTTCTCCGCCGTCTGCCGGATTGTATCTTTCAACCAGTCGTGATCCATTCCCGGTTGCTCGCCTTTGCCAATCGCATTTTTCAACCGGAATTCAATCGGATCCATCCCCAGTTTGTGCGCCACCATATCGATGTTCGATTCCCTGGCAAGCGCCGTCTGCGGTGCACCCGGCGCCCGATAGGCCCCCGGCACGGGCTTGTTGGTACGCACCGAAAACGCCTCAATCCGCACATTCGGCACTTTGTAAAGCCCCAGCAATCGACGTGCATTCCCACTCCGACCTTCAATCCCCCCGTCCCACACAATCTGGCCTTCCACAGCCATCAGCGTCCCATCCTTCCGGGCCCCTGTCTTCAACCGAATCCAGCATCCGGGCGCCGGGCGACCGTCCATAAAAACTTCCTCTCGATTGATCGTCACCTTCACAGGCTGCCCCGTCCGCAACGCCAACACCGCAGCAGGGCCTTCCACATTCACCCGGTTTTTGGCCCCAAAACCACCCCCCATCTCCTGCAAAATTACCCGAACCTGACTTTGCGGAATACCCAATGCCTCGGCCAGCCCGTCCCGGATTCCAAACATGCCCTGAGAGGAAGTCCAGACCGTGAGCCGCCCATTGGCCTCCACCCGAGCCGTGGCCGCATTCGGCTCCAGATAGGTCTGATGAAACATCGGCACCCGATATTCATACTCCACCACCGCATCCGACTCGGCAAACCCTTTTTCTACATCGCCCGTTTCGGTCACCGCGTGCGACGTGACATTGGGCAGCCGTTTGCCGTTCACCACCTGGGAAGACGCCCCCAATTGCGCTTCCGGAGCATCGGGTGCCAGCCCCATCAACGGATCCACCACCGCAGGCAGCACCTCGTAATCCACCTGGATCAATTCAAGCGCGTCTTCGGCAATATCCGGGTCCGTAGCCGCCACTGCCCCCACCTTTTGTCCGTGATAGCACACTTCATCTCCCGCAAAAAAACCCGTATCCGGTACATCCTGTCCCGTCACCACATCCACCACACCGGGAAGCGCCAATGCCTTCGAGACATCGATTTTCAGAATCCGGGCATGGCCGTGAGGACTGCGCAAAATCCGGCCATAAAGCATCCCCGGCACCTGAACGTCGTCGGCATAGCCAATCCTGCCGGTGACAATATCGGGGCCGTTGAGCCGAGAAGTACGCTTGCCAACCGTCTTGAGTTCATCTGTTTGTGCCATATACCTCCTCCTTCCAAAGGCGTTTTACGCACCTGATTTTAATATCACAATTTGTGCATCTCATCCTGTGCATCTCATCTCCAAACAATGGGACAGGGCATAAATAAACGCAGATAAGCGAATCTAACAAGAAAAACATCAACCGGCGATCTACAGATTTGTTGGCGGCACAGGCTTCACCGATTCAGGTCTTTCAAAAAAGAACTCGCTTGCTCTCGATTTTGCAAGGCTGCCGCATGGCCTGGGTCCATCTTCAGCACCCGATCAAAAGCCTGCACCGCCTGACCATATCGCCCCAGCCGAAGATAGGTCAACCCCAGCGCATATTGCAACTCCATATGTCCCGACCGAATCCGAGACGCCGCTTCCAGAGCCGCCAGCGCCGCCTCCCGATTTCCAATCGCCTCGTAAACACTGCCCAGATTCAGATAGGCTTCGAAAAAATTCGGGTCCACCTCCAGCGCCTTCCGAATCCACTTCAGCGCCTTCTCGGTATCCTCCTGCTCAAAAAAATAGGTCCCGATATTGTTATAAACCGCTCCATTTGTCGGGTCCCGTTCCATCACCCTTTCATAATATCCAAACGCCTGTTCATAGTGCCCCCGCTTCAAATGCAGTTCGCCCAGCCGGGCGTAAATCGCGCCCGGCTCAATCGGAAACCCCTTCCGATCTTCAGCCACCAGTTCGATCGCCTTCTGATAGGCCGCGTGAGCCGCCTCCCATTCCCCCGCCTCGTGGCACAGGTCCCCCCACCGGAGGTGCATATAAGGAGACCTGGCAAAAAAGGGATCGTCCCGATAGGCATCGTCGGGACGAAAAATGTAAAGCAAAGATGCCCCAGCAGCCTCAATCACATGCACCACTTCCCCCGGCACACGTGTGTGTTGATCGAATCCCGTCGTGCTCAAATAGAAGTCCGCCTTCTCCGGGATAAACTCGGCCGTGAACCGGTCCTCATCCACCATATATTTTAAGTTCTGATAAAATGCCCCAATAGAAAACGCTCTCCCCGAAGGATGCCGATCAAAATGGGCTTCGATCCACCGAACACCCTGCTTAACACTATTGTCCCAATAGTCCGTGTCATAACGCACAGAAGCCTGCGCCACACCCCCTGCAAAAACACGGTTAAAATACACATACGCATTTGGATGCAACACCACCATATCCCACACCACCACCCCCGCCAACAACCCGATCAGCCCCACACCAAACACCTGCCTCGGCCAGGACAAAAGACGACGCAGCCCATCGTCTACCCCCACAGCGCTCAGCACCACCAGAGGCGGCACTACAAACAACAGATGGCGGATCCCATCGTAAAGCGGCGTGCCGAACCCGACTGCATATCCAATGGGAAATATAGCACCAAAACCCAGCAAAAGCCGTTGCAAACGCGACCGATCCCCCATTCCTCCTCGCCCCCACAAAAGAGCGCCCCACCCGACAAACACAAATTCGGGCAGGGTGAGCAAAAGCCATTTGGGCACATAATACCACGGAATCACATCGCTGCCCACATATCGGCCTTCAAAAAAAGTGAAGTGTACCTCCGGAAATTGGGCAAAGGTTCGCACCCCTTGCCACATCCCGGTCAGCGGGTGCACCTGAGCCCAGGGCCAGAATATAAGCATCATAGTATAGGCAATCCCACCCGTCAAAATCGCCCGGAGCCCCAGTTGCCTGCCCCAATCCGAAACCCGTGCCCACCCTTCCAACTGAATGTACCGAACCCCATAAAACAAGACCCAATAGACCATCAAAACACCGCCATTTGCCCGAACGCCCATCGTCAGTCCAATCGCCAACCCCGTTTTCCAAATCCACGTCCAGGACAGGTTCGGCAACCGGCACACCCCGCCAATGAGATAATAGAGACTCCAGATATATCCCACCGCAAACGGAATATCCTTGGGGTTGTTAAAGGCATGGCCATAATATCGGGGCGTCAAAACCAGAAACAAAGCCGCCAGAAAACCCGCCCGAAAACCACCTAAAAGCGTGCCCAGACGATAGGCCGCCACAACCCCCAAAAATCCCACCAGAGCATTGCACAGGTGCCGGGCATCAAAGGGGTCCAGCGGCAAAATCTGACTTGCTAAGTACACAAACGAATCGAAAACACCCCCGTAAAGCCAGGTGTTCTGTAAGCCAAAAAGGGACCGGTCCGAAAAGAAGCTGACATACCACTGGATTAGTTTTTCGCCATATATCGCGTGCGTCAATTCATCGCTGGTAATCCCATATTGGGAAAACGTCAGTAAAATAACCGACCCATAAGCCACAAGCAGGCCGTAAAAACCCCATTGCCAAACCCTCTGGGAATCTGGACTGGAGATCGTTTCTACCTGCACAAAATCCTCGACAAGAAAAAAAGCGGAAGCATTGCAAAATAGCGGGTTGCCAACGGTTCAATTTCGTAATATAATAGAGTTCCTCCCTTCATGCCAACTACACCCCGAGGAGTACGCCATGACATCGGCCCTCACCCCCGAACAAATCGCCTTTTTTCACCAGAACGGCTACCTCAAAATCGGCAAGCTCTTAGACGACGATCACATTGCCCTGCTGCGCACCGAATATGACCGCGAATTTGAAGCTGCCCGTCAAAATGGCCGCTTCCGCAACCTGGCCATCGACAACACCGACGACCTGGACGCCAAAAAGAATGCCGAAACCCAGATGCTTCAAATCATGCAAATGTGCGAGCGCAACCTCCACTACCGCCGCCTGCTCTTCCACGAGCCCATCCTCGATATTGTCGAAACCCTCATCGGTCCCAACATCCAGCTCTTTCACGACCAGGCCCTCTACAAACCCGCCGACAACGGAGACGCCGTCTTCTGGCACCAGGACAACGCCTACTGGCAGTGCACCCCCTCCAACCTCATCTCCTGCTGGCTCACGCTCGACGACGTAACTGTCGAAAACGGTGCCATGCATGTCCTGCCCGGTTCCCACCTCCAGGCCCTCGACCACGAACGATCCACATCCACCGACGCCCTGCTCGACCTGGGAGACCAGATCGACGATTCCAAAGTCGAAATCATCGACCTCCCCGCAGGAGGCGTCATGTTCCACCATTGCCAGACCCTGCACTACACTCCGCCCAATCGAACAGACCGCCAGCGCAGGGCCTTCGCCATCCACTTCATGCCCCCCGGCACCCGGTCCCAAAAAACCGGCGAATACCTAAAAGTCTCCTTCAGCCGCCCCATGCTGCGCATGCACGTATGAGGCCACCTGCTTGTTCTGAGGGAACGGCGACACGGGGTCACCGGACGAGTGGAGAGGGGGTTTTCCCCTCAAGGCTAGGCCCCTCCCGGAAAAACCCATCACAATAAGGAGCCATCACAACCATGATCCCTTTCGCCATCGTCGGCACCGGCTGGCGCTCCCACTTCTTCCTCCGCATTGCCCGTGCCTGCCCCGACCGCTTCACCGTCACCGCCGTCGTCTCCCGAAATCCCCAAAAAGCACAGGCGCTCAACGACCAATATGGCGTCCAGCTCGTCCCCTCTCTCGACGACGCCATTTCAACCAACCCCCTCTTCATCGTCACCAGCGTCCCCCGGGCCGTCAACCCCGGCCTGCTCCACACCCTCGCCGACCGGGACATTCCCGCCCTCTCCGAAACACCCCCCGGAACCACCGTCGAAGACCTCACCGCCCTCTCCGACCGCCTCAAACAGGGCGCAAAAATCCAGGTCGCCGAACAATATTTCCTCCAGCCCCATCACGCCGCCCGCCTCGCCTTCGCCCATTCCGGTAAACTCGGCCGCATCTCGCAAGCCCAGATCTCTGCCGCCCACGGCTACCACGGCCTCAGCCTGGTCCGAAAATTTCTCGGCATTAGCTTTGAAAACCCCACCATCATCGCCACCACCTTCACCTCGCCCCTTGTCAAAGGCCCCAACCGAACGGGCCCCCCCGAAGAAGAAGCCCTCGCCGATTCCACTCAGCGCATCGCCTGGCTCGACTTTGGCGACCGCCTCGGCGTCTTCGACTTCGCCTCCGACCAGTATTTCTCGCCCATCCGCAACCAGCGCCTCCTAATTCGCGGA
>JAPUJS010000603.1 GCA_027296045.1 bacterium
GGAGGGCCGGGAAGGGGCCTTCGCCTCTGGGGATGCTCAGGTAGCCGAAGAGGCGATAGGGGCCGATGCCGGTGAAGCGCACGGTGTAGGCGGTGCAGAATTCAGTGGATCGGAGGGGCAGTTCCGCTTCTTCGGCAGCAATCGGCAGGGCATCCCGTTCGGCGCAAACCCGATCCCAGTAGACGTCGAAGTCATCGGGGCGGATGGTGGTCGGTTGGAAGAGATCGGGCATCACAGGCTCCGTTTCAGGACTTGAGGTGTTTTTCGAGGAAGGTGTCAATAATAGCGCCGTGTGTAGACCGACCGGCGTCGTGGCCGCAGCCGTCGTACGGGTAGAGTGTTTTGTCCGTGGAGGCAATGGTTTCGAAGGTGGCGTAGCCGGTTTCGGGCGGACAGATGTTGTCCTGGAGGCCGATGTTGACGATGATGGGGCAAGTGATGCGCGGGCCGAAGTGGATGCCGTCGAAATAGGCGAGGGTGTCACGCACCGCAGGTTCCCGGTTGGGGTAGAGGCGGAGGTAGTCACGGATTTCCTGGTAGGGATAGGTGTGGGTGAGCTGGATGGCGTCCATGAAGCCGCAGAGGTAAGGGGCGCCTGCGGCAGCTGCCCGGATCTTTGGGTGCAGGGCGGCGACGATCAGGGTGAGGGCTCCGCCCTGGCTGGAGCCGGTGACGCCGATGTGTGCAGAGTCGATTTCGTCACGGGTGAGCAGGAAGTCGACGGCCCGCACGGCGTCGATGTAGAAGCCCCGATAGGCGTAGGTATTGCGGTCCACGATGTTGTGGGTGAGCAGGCCGGGATAGCCGGGGTTGAACTGGGCGTTGCTCCGGAGTTTGCCCCGGGGAGCGGCGAAGAAGGCGGCATACCCTGACTTTGCGGAGGCCTTCGGAATCGAAGGGTCGGAGTTGTAGCCGGGCACGTGCAGGATGGTGGGCAGGGGGTCCGGTCGTTCTGTGGGGAGGCAGTACCATCCGGCGATGGGAATGCCGTCCAGGCTGTCGTAGTGGACTTCGTAGACGTCGACTTCGGGCGTGGAACGCAGGGCAAGGCGCTCCACCGTGGCGTTCAAAGGGATGCGGCCTGCCTGGTCCAGGAGGTCGTCCCAGAAGGCGTCGAAATCGTCGGGACGGACCATGCAGGTCTGGTAGGTTGAAGGATCGGGTCTGGGCATTGGAATTCCTTGAGACAGATTGGGGTTCAGGATTGTATGAATTCAGTATCAGAAAGCGTATGTTAGCGGCTTTACACGCTCTCTAAACATGGACCTCTAACCAACTGATGCCTCCTTTTCTGCCGAAGGCGTTTACAGGGCGCACTTCCAGGCGGTTTTCGCCTTTTTGGACGGTCCAGTCGAAGGCGGCGTTTTGAGATGTCCAGTCTTTCTCGTTGACCCGAATTTCGAAGCCTTTGAGGTTGGGAGTTTCGGTGTCCAGGAGGACGTGGAGACGGTTGGGCGTCTCGCCTTGCGAGAGGTGGATTTTGGCGCGGTTGACAGTCCAGTAGAGGTCGGCAGGACGGTCGGTGTGGTGCGAGAACCAGGGCAGGGGATCGGTTTTGTCATCTTGCCAGAAGAGGTAGCCGTCGTAGTGGTAGGAGCCTTTGCCGTGTTCGGGTTCGCCAGGTTCCATGGTGGCGAGTTCGTCGTTGCGCAGGGAGATCATGAAGCGTTCGAAGAGGCGGAGGCGTTTGGCGACTTCGTAGCGACCGTCAGTGGCGGGCGGGGGCTGCGGGACGATGGTGACGTCACCGTAGTTTTCGTTGACCCAGGCTTCGTGGCATTCGAGGGCGCTTAAGGGATTGCCGTTGCGTTCGAAGTGGTAGGTGAATTTGGTTTCGTCGTTGTTGTCGCCACCCACGTCCATGGCGACCCATTTGTTGTGTTCGCCCGACCAGACTTCGTTGATGCAGTGCGAGCGCATGATCTGGGTGCGAGCGACCAGGCCCAATGCGGCGCTGCACTGAGACATGACAGTGGCGTAGTGGGTGCACATGCCGAGGCTGAGCTTGCGGGAGGTGAGTTCGAGGATGAGGGCGGCGTCCCAGGGTGGACAGAAGTCAATGTCGCCCATGTCCCAGCCGTCTTCCCACTGTTCGCGAACCCACTGGCGCAAGTGGAGGAAAGTGTCGAATTCGGATTGGGCATTTCGGACGACGTCGTTTAACTTCCAGCGGTCTCTCAGGAGCTTGCCGCGTTTTTCGTCGACAGACATGTAGGCGAATCGGTAAGGACTTCGGAGCAGGTCCGGGTTGTCCGCCTCAGTGAGCTGGGCCGTGGTTTCCTGGATTATGTCGAGCTGGACTGTGAGATGAATGGCTTCCAAGACAGGTGTGACAGAAGGGCGAGAGGTTTGTAAGACTGCTCGCCACTGGACAAAGCGGACCTTTGGGTCTGGCGTGAGTTCGCCTTCTGCGGGTTGCCAGGCATTCCAGAGGGACGGATCGTAAGTCGGTGACGGGCCGCCGCGCCAGAAGAGGGCGATGCTGGTTCCTGAAGGCGTTTCAGACCGGGTTTCGAATTGCAGGGTGTGCAGGTGACCGTGGGGGGCAATTCCGCCTTCGAGTGCCAGAGTGTCTACGGGTTCGGAACAACATTCGGCCGATTCGGGGTGTTGATCCAGATAGAGGCGGACCATGTATTCGCCGTCGGCGCCGTTGTTGACGCCCAGGTCTTCGGAGCGCCAGGTGTGACCGCCATCTTCGCTGATGGCACTGCGGTCGGGTTGGCGGCCGTTTTCGATGAGCAGGGTCCAGCGAGCATCGCCTACGGCCTGGAAGACACCTTCGTTTTCGCCTGTTCGGAGGTGTTCGACCGGAATGGCTACGGGGGTCCACCTGTCTTCCCAGTAGGGACGGTCCTTGCGCCATTGGATGCGTGTGGGATGGCCGTTGATGAGGATATCCAGTTCGCCGTTTTCCTGTTCGCAGTCCAGGTAGGGACAGAGCCGAGCGCGGTTGGTGTCGAGGGTCTGGATGAGGAATGTCTTTTGGGCCTGGCGTAGTCCGGCGATGAGTTCGCGATCGCGGTCGTTGCAGCGTCCGATTTCGTCTGCAAAGGTGATTCCTCGACGAAGACGGATGCTGTCGTTGTTGCAGGTGATGTCTTTGCCGGTACACTGAGAAAACGTGGTATCCCAGGTCTTTTGCATTCTGATCATGGAGGCCTCCTGATTTTTAACAAAATAGGGATTTCTCTGGGTGCATCAACTAAATTTATGGCCGAATAATTGGCGATCTCCGGCGATTTCGATGAGCTGTTCGGGGTAGGTGAGTTCCAAAAAGCCTTTGTAGCTTTTCCAGCGCTGGTCCTGTGACAGGCGGGTGTAGAGGGGTTTCGTGTTTTTCGAGCCCTTGATGTTTTTGTGTTCTTTTTTACCTTCCCGTCACTTCTTTTTCACATGTGGCGTACTTTTCAATCAGTTTGTCGTAGATTTTTTGGGTTTTGGGAACGGGTGTGATTTTCGAATTGGGAACGGGTTCGGCCAAACCTGATACCAGGGCTTCCCAGGTGGGGTTTTCGCCGGTTTCGAGCAGGAAGCCGTGGGCAGCCCGGATGGCGGCACCCAGGGCGGCGCTGTTGGTGACTTCGAAGCGGTGGACGGGGCAGTTCTGGACGTCGGCCATGATTTGGAGGATGTCGGCGTTTTCAGATGCTCCGCCGGTGGTGTAAATGGCAGAGGGGGAGACGTTCATCCATTCGGAGTGAATGCGCATGGAGGTCATCTGGGCTTCGACCACGGCCCGACAGTTGCCGGGGGCATCCGATTCGTCCAGGTCGAAGCGGCGGACGCCGGGGTCGAGGATGTTGGGGACGATTTCGGGTTCGAAGTAAGGGAGCATGATTTTGCCGTCGTTGCCGGGCACGGTGGACTGGAGGGCGTTGGAGAAGCCGTCCCAGTTGAGGTTGTAAGCATCGCGGATCTGTTCCCTGGCAAGCGAGCCGTTTTTGAAACAGATGAGGGTCATGTAACCACCGGTGGGAGAGACAAAGACGTGGCCCTCGCCGTGGGGATCGGTGCGGCATTGTTTCATGGTGCCGAAATAGGTGTCGGAGGTGCCAAGGGAGATGGCGACCATACCTTCGCGGATGAGGCCCAGTCCGATGACGCTGCAGGGGTTGTCACCCGACCAGACGAGGGCGCGGGCTTCGGGGTTGAGGGCGTATTTTTGGGTGAAATAGGAACTGACGGGGCCTACGACGGTCCAGGCAGGGGCCAGTGCGGGGAGGCGGCTGGTCAGGTCGGGGGCTGTAGCGTTCAGGGCGTTGGTGTGCCAATCGCGTGTCTGGATGTCCATGAGGTTCATGCCGGCACCATCTCCGTGATCGATGGGGGAGATCCGGCCGGCGAGGAGAGAAGCCATAAAGGAGGAGACGAGTCCAATGTGGGCGGTGTTGTTGTAGGCATCGGGTTCGGTTTTGTAGAATTTTCGGATTTGGGGTCCGGTAAAGCGTTCGAAGGTGGTGGAGCCGGTGGCTTCGGTGGTGGGTTGGAGGCCGCCGAGGGCGGTGCAGATTTCTTCGCATTCGGTTGTGGTGGAAGAGTCCATCCAAATGGGGGAGGTGGGGCGGGAGAAGATGCCGTCCAGGTTTTCGACGAGGGTTTGGGATGGGTTGAGATTGGAGATGATTTGAGGGGCTTTGTTGGTGAGGTAGACGGAGCCGTGTTGTTGACCGGATCCGGAGACGGCGAGAATCTCTGCGAGGGGAACGCTGTCGGAGCGCATTTGATCGAAGAGGAGGTCCAGGGCTTCGGCCCACATCAGGGGAGGGGTGTGGACGAGTTTGGGGTCGGGGTTGGATAAAACGCCGTTTTGGGTAGTGTAATGAGGGAAGGCTTGGTCGTAGTTTATGGAGGTCTCGTAGACGACTTTCTGGATATCGAGATCGATAAGGATGGCGCTGAGGCTTTGGGTGCTGGAGTCCAGGCCGAGGAAGTATTGGGCCATGGTTGTTCCTTTCTGTGGTGATCGTGATCTCGCCTATACCGGTATAATTTGCGCTTCCAGATCCTTAGGCGTTTGGGTGAGGACTTCGACGCCTGCTTCGCGGACGATGATGAGGTCTTCGATGCGGATGCCGCCCCAGTCGGGGAGGTAGATGCCGGGTTCGATGGTGATGGCCATGCCGATTTTTAAAGGGGTGCCGGGAGAGGTGGTGGCCAGTTTGGGGGCTTCATGGATGGCCAGGCCGACGCCGTGGCCGAGGCCATGGCCAAAGAAGTCGCCGTAGCCAGCTTCTTCGATGACGCTTCGGGAAAGGGCGTCGGCTTCGACGTCGGTCATGCCGGGGCGGATGCCGTCGAGGGCGGCCTGATTGGCGTTGAGGACCAGTTGGTAGAGTTCGCGAAATTTGTCGTCGGGCTGGCCCAGGACGAGGGTGCGGGTCATGTCGGCGTGGTAGCCGTCGATGAGGGCACCCATGTCGATGACGATGGGGACGCCTTCGGGGATGGGGGTGTCAGAGGGTTTGGCGTGGGGTTTGGCACCGGCAAGGCCTGCGGCGACGATGATGTCGAAAGCGGGGACTCGGCCGTCGATTGTGTGGAGGGCGGTTTTGAAGGCCCAGACGAGATCTTTTTCGGTGGTGCCCGGGCGAAGGCCATCGGTGGCCTGGGCGAAGGCTCTGTCGGTGATGTGGACGGCGTGTTTGAGGGTTTCGATTTCGGAGACGGATTTGACGGTGCGGAGATCTTCTACCCGGCTGGTGGTGGGGATCCATTCGACATTTGGGGCGGTCTGTTTCCAGGATTCGAGTTCGGTGAAGGTGAGGTGGTGGGCTTCGAAGCCGACGCGTTGGGCACCCATTTGGGCCAATAAATCGGGGAGATGTTTGGTGAATTCGTAGCCGACTTCGGCCAGGTCAAAGTTGCGGGCTTCCTGCTTGACCTGGGTGTAGTAGCGGAAATCGGTGGCCAGGAGGGCGTGGTCCTTGGAGATGAGCAGGAAGCCGGCCGAGCCGGTGAAGCCGCTGAGGTAGCGGCGGTTTTCGGGCTGGGAGATGACGATGGCGTCGAGGTCTTTGAGGGATTCTCGAAGGTAGGTGAGGCGTTGGGTCATAGGGTTGCTCCTGAATGGAAAGACTCCGGACCGAAGGGTATGATAGGACGGCCCAATCGTTTTCATTTTATATTTTTTTGGAAGGGGTTTGAACGGGGCTTCTATGGTAGGAAATGTTGGGGGAGATGTCAATCGTGTTGGAGAGGTGTTGTCGGGATCAAGAGCGGAAGGAAGCGCCGGATTTGGCTTTTTTGCAACTGGTGGTGCCCACCAGCCGCAATGATGCTTGTGCCGGGCGCTTTGTTTTGTGGTTTAGACCTGGCCGAATAGATATTTGTGGTTCATCCGGGATTTTGGCGGGTACTTTGATAAGAGACAGAATAATACCCACTTGAGACCGATTTTCCCTGCGCAGAGAAAATGATTTAATTTAAATAACTATATAAGAAATAGATATTTATATAAAATTAATGCGGATATTTTACATTACTCTGTGCGTGTATGGTACCATTTTGTGTTTAAATCGG
>JAPUJS010000604.1 GCA_027296045.1 bacterium
TGTCGCCCAGAATCCCCGAATTCGGTCTCGCCTCCCTCGCGCATCCAGTTCACCCAAACGCCCCGAAACCCCAAACCGACGCCCCCGCCTGGATCGAAACGTGTATTGTACCCGGCAGAAGGTAAACGTATTCCCTGGGAAAATTTGCCGCTCCATCGGTTCGAGCAGTTCTCCAACCTTCGACCATTCCCAGGCCCACTCCCGGGTCTGAGCCTCAACGGTCCCACACAAAAGGCAGAACAAACCGACTGCAAGCAACGCGATTTTGGGTTTCAGCCTCGACAATCGTTTCATTTCAGTGGGTCATCGCATAAACAACAATATTGATCCCCATCGGGTATGCCCTCTTGGCAGAAAACTCTTTGAAATACCCGTAATTTTCCCCTTCCCGCTCCCAGCCATCCCCCAGATCGGTATTGTGAATCGCCACCACCATCAACCGGCCCTTCTGATCGAAAATCCCCTTGCAGTGCGGCTCCGTGCCATAGCGATCGTACGAATGCCGATCTTCATAGGTAATCCCCGTCTCCTCCCACCACCAGTAATGTCCAACGGAAGGGACTTGTGGCACTTCATCCAGGTCGAACACAATATGAAAAATCTCGTGATCCAGGGGGATATCCACCATCGGAAAGTCTTCCGGGGGCAGCACCTGAGAGATCTCGTATTCCCAATTATCCCAGGCATAATCGCCCCAGAAATCGTCTACAAACAGAAATCCGCCCCGCAACAGGTAGGATCGCAACCCCTCGCGTTCCCCCTCGGTCAACTCCATTCCCGAGACTTCAAGCATATAAATAAAGGGATATTTGAACAGATCCGGATGGTCCAGTTGCACGATCACGTGTTTGAACCGCCCATCCTCCGTCCGGTTTACATGAAGCGTGGTCAACTGCGACAGCCGTAACGAGAAATTTTCGTCGGATTCCGGATAGTCTGTCGCCCAACTTCCTCTCCGACGCCCCCACCCCCATTCGCCCCGCCCGACACTGCTGTATCGCACGCGACAAAACGTGAACGAATTTCCCGGGAAAATATCTCGCTCCATCACTATATGAGAACGCCTCCTCCGTCTCCGCCTCTGCCCCTCAACCGTAAGGCTCATCAAAAGCAGTCCCAGCACGGCAAATCCAAAAATCAGCACGACAACCCGCTTCACGGCGTCCCCTCCCCTTGTTCAACAATCTGAAGCAGCAGATCCTGCGCGTCCCAGAAATGGGGCATCTCTTCCAACAGGGCAATCACCTCGCGCTTGGCCTCCGATGCCGATCCCCTTTTTGCCAGCACTCTTGCCAGCGCCAGGCGGTGGTCCGCCTTTCTGGGCGGGTCCAGGTGGACCAAATTTCGGAACATTTTTTCGGCACCGTCCAGTTCACCGGCCGCAATCGAAAACTGTGCCCAATCTGTTAACATCGAGACGTCAAACGGATTGACCCCAAAAGCCCGATCCAGCAGGTCCAGCGCCTGACTCCAATTCTGTTCTTCCGCTCGAATCCGCGCCAGTTTCAAACACGCATCCAGGGGCTTGCTATCCCATCTAATCAGGCGTTCCAGCGCCTCGATATATTTTTTCTGAGGACCATGCGCTTCATACATTTGCACCAGTTGCCGAAACGGTGCATCCGGTCCATTGTAATCCGGATACAGCCGATAAGCCCTCAAAAATGCCTCTTCTGCCTTCTCCAGATCCTCCGCTTTTGCAGCGTCTGTACCTTCTTCCAACGCTTCGACAAAAGGCGCTTCCGGCTGCAAATCCATGCCAAACACCGATCCCCCCGGAGAGGCATCGTGCTTTGGCATATTTTCCAGTGGCGCACAATATGCTTGCATCCGTTCCGCAAAGGCCGCATCCAGATCGGCCTCGGTAGCCCCACTTGCCTGCTCCAGAGCCGCTACTGTTTCTGTACCATTTGCAATCAGATCCAGACTTTGAACCAGCGCCCCCATGCCGTAGGTTTCCACATAGAAGGCCACAAACTTGCCGGACGCATAATACCCAAACATCATTTGATCTTCCGAATCGGGTTCCACAAAATACCGTTCCAAATCTTTCAAACCCGGATAGGATCCGTCGGCTACCACCTTCGCAAAATTAGGCATTAAGGGTTGACCCCAGGTCGGCTCCTTTTCGGTCTCCTCATAAACCGAAATCCCCTCGGACAACCAGCGCGGCATCCGGTTCCGCGTTTTTTGCAGCGTGATCACATGGACAAACTCGTGCCACAACACCTGTCGCCAGTTGATCGACCCCGGCTCCCGTGCCCTTGGAGAATCCATCGTGATCAATCCCCCAAAACAGATTCCCAGGTGTCCGGTCAATCCCGGCAAACCCACCGAACGGACGATAAACTCGTCATGGTTGTCAAACACCTGTAAGACCACCGGCGGTTGGAGCGCGACCTGATATTTTTCCTGATATCGCTCTGCTGCCTCTTCCAGCAATATCATCATATCCCCGGTCAGCACACGAGCCTCCATCTCCGGAGACTGAACCTTAAACAGACCCTGTTCAACCGTCTGAAATTTCTCAATCGCATCCGATACTTCCAGCAGGTTATAAGCCCGCACATTATACGGATCGGCGTAAAAAACCCGTTCCAATTCCGAACGTGCCTGACCGTCCTGTCCCAAACGCAACAAGTCGAAAGCCAGAAGGGTTCGTGCTTCCAGATCTTTGGCATCTAACTTTAACGCCTGGCGTTGAAAATCTCGCCCTGCCTCGAACCGATAGTGGCGAGAAGCAACCCGACCGGGAATGCGGAACACACCCGAGTAATAGGGGTTAAATTTCAACACTCGCCTCCGAACCGTCTGGGCATCTTGGATACGATCCTGCAAAAAAAGCGCTGCCACTTTCAGTGACAACGCCTTCAAATGGTTCGGATTGATCACCAGGATACTGTCCAGCACACCTATCGCTAGGTCCGTCTTGCCCAGATCCAGCAAATTTTCAGCCCGCAGCACATGCACGCGGGGATGGTGCGGATTGATGGCCAGCAGCGTCTGAAGCGTCTCAGCCAACCGGGGATCGCCCGAAGCATCGTAACATTCTGCCAGGCCCGCCAGTGCATCCTGATTCTCTTCGTCCATCGTCAGCACCCGGGCATAATTTCGAGCAGCCAGGTCATACGTGCGTTTCTGAAAAGCCAGATCGCCCATTTCCAGATACGCCGGTACATAGGTAGGAT
>JAPUJS010000605.1 GCA_027296045.1 bacterium
TCAGTCTTATACCACCCATCGCCGAGGATGAAAGGAAGCGCCTGAATAGTCCGGTAGTGCTACAGCATTCTCTCCGCTTGATAGCCTTCGGCATACAGAAGCACCGTGCAGAGCTTAAGCGCAGCATTATAGGCAATGCCAAACTTCCAGTCCGCCGATATATCTCTGGATGCATCGGCCAGATCGCGGTCCACAATAGCCATCAGGTTGGACACTTCCTCGGCATTTGTGATGTGGGCGCGTAGCCAGCCGTTATCTGCCCAGAGTTGTAAGCTCATCTTCGCTCCCGATTACAAACAGTCTGGGTGTTTGGAGAACGCGGGTGATAAAGTGTTCTTCCTCTTGCCTCCGGGTCTTGAAGTCCTCGGCACTCAGGATGTACGGGTTGATCTCCCGGCCAATGGTATCCGAAACCCCGGACAGCCTGCGAGTCAACTCGCGTAACCCCAGACTCCCGATCACCATCAAGTCCACATCACTGGCTGCCTTCTCTTTGCCCTGTGCCACAGAACCGAATACAAACGCGACCTGGACCCCCTCGTTGGATAGGGCCTTCCGTATGACCTCTGCCAGACCGGCGGTTTTCAGAACCAGGTTATGAATCTCCCTGTAGAGGGGATGGTCTTTGTTTGCCCGGTAGTAGAGCCGGTTTCCATTCCTGCGTCCCCTCACCAGGTCGAGCTGTTCCAGGTTTTTCAGTTCATGGCGTATCGTCCCGATCGCCAGTCCGGACCGCCGCTCGATCTCACGACCGTGCAGCTCAGCATCACCCAGGCCAAACAGAAGGCGGAAAATCTCCGCCCTTCCCCGGGAGGAGAGGATGTGCTCAAGAATTCCCATTGTGCGATCTTTTCATTCAATTAGATATACCCTGGAAACACGAGGTGACAAGAAAAATTTCAGGGTTTATGCCTCCCATCGCGACAATTTTTGCGAAAGTTAGTACGCTTCAATGATTGGCTTCGTCATCCCTGGAACCCTTTTGAGGTTCCCACCACTGGGGGATCAAATTGCAGATAAAGGGAATGATACTTAAAATCCGTCCATCATGAGTAGAAATCGCTTGAACTGTTGATTGTTTTTTTTTAGGTTAGCCACTGTCGCGTAGCAAAATATCACTCCAAAACCTCCAGATCCCAAACACCATGATCCAAGTCCAATCCGTCACCAAATGCTACGGCACGCTCACCGCCGTTGAAAACATCAGCTTTTCGCTGAGTCCCGGTGATATCGTGGGTTTTGTGGGTCCCAATGGTGCCGGAAAAAGTACGGTACTGAAAATGCTGTCGACCTATCTTTATCCCACAGAAGGCACCATTACGGTGGATGGATGGGATGTTGTGGAACATTCCCTCTCTGTTCGACGAAAAATCGGCTACCTCTCCGGCGACACGCCGCTTTACCAGACCATGCGTGTAGATAAATTCCTGCGTTTTTGCGGAAAAGCGCGGGGGCTCCGGGGCGAGATTCTGGAGAAAAACTTTCAGTGGGTCGTTGATATCTGTGGCCTGTCTCCCCACCTCTACAAGAGAATCAACCAGTGTTCTACCGGGTTTCGTCAACGGATTGGCCTGGGTTCTGCACTGATCCACGACCCCCCCATCCTCTTGCTGGATGAACCGACCCACGGCTTCGACCCCCTTCAGGTGATGGCATTTCGGGACCTGCTTCGAACCTTGAGCACCGATCGGGTCATCCTGTTTTCGAGTCACATCATCCAGGAAGTCGAAACCCTGTCCGATCGGGTACTCCTCATTCACGAAGGCCACCTGTTGGCCGACGGCACACTGGATAGCCTGTATCAAGACACGGGTCAATCGAATCTCGAAAACGTCTTCTCCCACCTTGTAAAAACCTCTCAAAGCCATGCCTGATCCTGAAAAAATCAGCCCCAAAGCACTTCTCTCAGGAATCGGGGTCATTTTTTCCCGTGAGCTGTCCGCCTATTTTGACGCCCCTATTGCCTATATCTATGCCACCGTCTTCTTGGTCCTGTCCTGCTCCACGTTTATGAACGCCTTTTTTCTGAATAGCACCCTGGACATGGCCCCCTATTTCGACCTTCTCCCCTACCTCCTCATCCCCTTTATCCCGGCCATTACCATGCGGGTGTGGGCCGAAGAGCGTGCCCAATTCACGTTCGAGCTGCTCATGACACTGCCGATGCATTCCTTCCAGATTGTACTGGGAAAATACATCGCTTCTTTCGTCTTTTACCTCATTGTCCTGCTCGGAAGCCTGCCCATTGTGTTGATGCTATCCTGGCTTGGAGAACCCGATTTCGGCCTCCTCTTCTCCAGTTATCTGGGCGCCCTCTACCTGGGCGGCTTCTTCCTCGCTTTCGGCCTGTTTGTTTCGGGCCTGACAGGCGATCAGATCGTCGCATTTGTACTGAGCATCATGCTGGGATTTATCTTTGTTTTATCTGGCCATGAAAAAGTCGTCGAAGTCCTCGACGGACTCACCCCCACCTGGGAACTGGGCACCTTTCTCTACGAGTCTCTGTCCGTGATGCCCCATTACGAAGCATTTTGCCGGGGCATCATCAGCCCTTCGTCCATCCTTTATTTTATGCTGATGGCCATCTTCTTCATCTGGATGAATGATATTTCCCTGAAACGGAGCAAGTATTAAAGCTTGCAAATTCCAGCCGACCCGGAACGCAGACCTCGAAATTCGGAACAGTTTCCCATGAGACGCGAACACACCTTTCTCCTTCAGGTGTTCCTCCTGTTTTTCCTGCTACTTGCCCTGGTTGTGCAGACCGGTCGGATTCTCGCCCGTTTGGGGACCGATGAACTCGACCTGAACAGCCGCTCCATCACCTCGTTAAGCCCCACCACCATCGCCTTCCTGGACAGCCTGCAATCGCACCTTGCCATCACCTATTTTGTATCCAGCAAAGAAACAATGCCTGCCCATCTCAAGGGGGTCGAAGCACCCGTTCGGGCATTTTTGGGGGCCCTCAAGGGACAGGCACCCGACAAAATCGATATTCGGGTGATGGAACTGGAAATCAGCGGTGCATTGGGACAGGCCTATGCCTCCCGAAAAAAGGCAAGCCCCTTCAGCGTCCGGGAAATCCTGCGGGATGAACACAATGAGCAGAAAGTCTGGTCTTCGCTCGTCCTTTCCTACGACAACCACCCGGAAATCTTGATCCAGAAAATCACCCCCCAGGATCTGCCCTATCTCGAAGAATATGTCCTGAAAAGCCTTCAGGCCCAGGCCCACCCCATCCGGCCGACCATTGTGGTATCTGTGCCGCCAGGATTTACGCTGTTCACCAATTTTCTCAAGCAGTATGGCGATGTACTGGAAATCGATCTGGAAAGACATCCGGCGATTCCCCCCAAAGCCGACCTGCTTTTCTGGATGGACCCCATTCGTGTTACCCCGGCCCACCTGGACGCGCTCCAAAAGTTTGTCGATACCGGCCATACGGCTTTTCTGGGTGGCAGTGCCTATGGGGTGGACTATCAGAAAAGCGAAGACGGACAGGTCGAATTTGTCCCCTATCGTTACGGAAACGGTTGGGAGAAGCTCCTGGCCCCCTGGGGCATCCTTCCCCGTCCCGATCTCCTTCTGGACGAAACCGGAGGTCCGGTTTTTTTCCGCGCCAAAGACGGATCGGTCCACCAGGCCGATGCCGCCTTTCACCTGCGGGTCATGCCCGGATTTTATCACCTCAAAGGGTTTCTGTCCCCCGCCCGGGGCGCGCTGAACTTTGTAGCGGCAAGCCCGCTCGAAATCGACCCTCGAAAAACTTCGGAAGCAGGCTTTCAGGTCGAACTGTTGGGCACCACCACCGAAAAAGCCTGGGTGCAAGCCCTGCCCACCAAACCCTTTTCCCGGGCCGATCTCTCTCCACAGCTCCGGGTGGGCAAACAGAACGTGATGTTGATGCTCAACCCGGAAGATCCCTGGCGGGGTCAGGTTGTGGTACTCGGGACCTCCTCCCTGTTTCGGGACGGCATCATCAACCAGCCCAATTATGGACACCGAGTCTTCCTCCAAACCGTGATGCGCAGTTTCACCGAATCCCAACGCCTGGTGAAAACCCGGGTACACCGCCCACATCCTCCCACCATTCCCCCTCTCAAGTCTTCCTCCCGCATATTCTGGCGCGGCTTTACCGTCTTTTTCGTTCCCTTTCTTTTCCTAATTCTGGGCGTCCGACGCTACTTCGCCACTGGAGGAGAGGGCTCTGCTCTGAAAGGCGGGAGCAAAATACCGATTCATTTTGGCATCGCTTCTCTGATCCTTTTGATTTGTTCTCTTGCCTGGAATTACGACTCCGGGCTGTACCTGGACACGACCCAAGACCGGTCCAACACACCGATGGATATCACGCAACGCCTTCTGACAGAAAGGGACCTTCAGGCCGAGCTCATTCTTCCACCACGCGCAAACTTGCCTGTACACATGAAACACCTGGAATCTACGATCACATCCGGACTGAAAACGCTGAACATCCCCTATCAGATCCGTCGGCCTGAATCCCTTTCCCGTCAACTCCAAACCCGGCTCCAGGCCCTGGGCCTGCACCCTTTTGAAGTCCAAACCGTTCGGGATGACGCCAAAGTATCACGGCATATCTGGAGCGGCCTGCTTCTTCGACAGGCCAGTCAAGTAACAGCTATTCCCCGGCTGGACCACCGCACGCTGGACCATCTGGAATTCTTGCTTGTCTCGGGCGCACAGCGTCTCGAGACCGGACGGGCGCCCCACATTGGTCTGATTGCCGAACCGCCCCGCCTGTCTCCTGCAGAAGCCCTTGAATACCACCAGAAAAGCCTCTCCCCGCCAAAAGGCGCCGATGTGTTCAGCGAAGTCAAAACACTTTTACGCAATTATGGATACCGAATCACCTACATCAACCCCAGAAACCCGCATTTGCCCGACCAGCTGGACCTGTTGATCTGGTTCCAACCGCGCCGGGACATCAGCCGGATGACCCAACTACTGAGCCAACACCTTGCATCGGGCGGCAAAGCCATCGTGGCCCTGCAACACTTCAACATCCAGCAGCGCCAATACCGCGGCACCAGCTTCCAGACCGTCTACTGGCCCCAGCCGCAATATCAGGATTTAAACCAATATCTAATCCCCCTTGGCGTAGAACAGATCCGAGAAGTCCTCATGGACCGTACCAAATCCCGCCTTGCCCTGGAAACCCAGATCAATCGCCGGGCAGTGCGAGAATACGAAGCCCAGGAAGTGACCCAACCCTTCCTGATTCGTGCGGTCGGACCGAACTTTTCTCCCGCCTCCCCCATCACGAAAAACCTGGGCGACCAGCTCTTCATTTGGGGCAACCGGTTTGCCTTCAAGCCCGATTCTCTGAACGCCTACCAGATATCCTCTGAGATCCTGGTCTCCACCTCCAACCAGGCCTGGTCCTATGCCTGGAAAGGAGGCTGGCTGCCGGACAGCATTTTCACAACATCGACCTATTTGCCGGACACCCAGCCCCTGGCCGTCTTGCTGGAGGGATCCTTCCCCTTGGCCGAATTTCGTGCCCGGGAAGGGGGAACAACAACCCTCTACCTCACCCCGGGTGCCCAGCCTGATAGGGGCGCCTTGCTGCTCATCGGGAGTTCGGAAATGTTCAAAAACAAGCACCTCTACACCCCCGGATTTCAGCACGAACAGTTTCTGCTCAACACCACCGCCCACCTGATCTACGGCCCTGAATTCACGGCCTTACAAGCCCGACGTAAAATCGCCCAGGGCTTCCCCTTTCAACCACCCGGACAGAAAACACTCTGGAGAATTCTGGTCGTAGGCCTCGGCCCACTGGTCTTTTTAGCCTACGGATTCTGCCGTTGGCATCAGAACCGCCGGATTCCGGCTGAAAGCCCAATCAATCGATGAACCGACTGCTCCTGATCATTTTGCTTATCCTGATCACCCTGCTGGGTGCCGACCGCCTACTCCAGCACCGAGCACACAGCCGTCATGTGGTTGCCAGCACCCTTCGCTACCTACCCGGCACAAAGGGGCGAAAAGCAGACCAGATTCAAACCGTGCGTCTGGAACGGGGCGGTCTGGTCTGGTCGTATCGATACCAGAACGGAGCCTGGCATTACCCGGCCTACAAAAATGCGTTTGTCCTCGGAAATCGGTTCAACCGATTTCTGGAAGCCTGCCTGGAGCGGCAGGGGACCTTCGTGTCCGACGATCCCTCGTTTCATGAACATTATGGATTTACCCCCGAACACACCCTCAAAGTATCTTTCAAAGATTCTACCGAAACCTGGCAACATGCCCTCCTGATCGGCCGCAGCCTGCCTGGACGGGATACCGATGAAGCTTTTGTGAGGGTCGCAGGTGCCAACCAGGTGTTCCACACCCACGCAGACCCAAGAAAAACCCTCTCCTGGACCCCCACTTCCAAACGTCCCCCGCTGATCGACCCCAAAGTACTGCCCGAGGCGCTAAGAAGAAGAGCTTATGTCCGCTTCCATTTCAAGTCGCCGCGCTACCCAGTCCGTGAAATCTATCGTGTGGACATCGTTCCGGAAGACGCTACCCGAAAGCGCTTCGACGGCCCTGCCTACGAATGGCATATCGATTCTGCCACCCAATCCAAAAAAATCAACAGCAGCAGCGTGTACGATTTCATCGGATTCCTCAGCAGACTGAAATATGAAGACCTGCACGATCCCCAGGCCTCCACCGCTTATGGATTTGACCGCCATATAGTACTGGAAGATGATTCCGGAACGCGGGACACCCTGGAAGTAGGTGCCCAGACCCCGGAGGGAAACACCTATCTTCGCCACCGCACATCCGGCCATATTCTTTCTATCACGGAAGCCAAAGCCAACCTGCTTTTCCCATCTGTCACCCTTCTGGATTCTCTTCCCAAAGACTCCCCCTTTCAAAAAGCAGAACCCACGGGACCCTTCGGCTTTGCCCCATAAATTCTAGCTTCCGCTTTGATTGCAACAGCTATTCCCTGCTTGACACCCCCTCTGAATTCCCCTATGTTTAAAACGAGTCAGCCTTCAGCCAGCCGGTTTCCCGTTTTTGCAACGGGCAAGCGGCCTTTTTTGTGTCTACAGAAAGGACAATGAAATGAAATTCCAGTTCAAACACCTGGCACTGGGATGGATTCTGCTTTGGGCCTGTTTGGGAGCAGACCCTGCCTTCACACAAGACAGGAGGCAAATCTTGGATGAAATTCACACCGTCCTTCCCTTCGACGCCATCCCGGCCATTTTCAATCCGGACTTTGTACCGGCCGAGGTAGCCGATGTGAGCGACAACGCCCCCATGATCGGTGTCTCCATCAATGGCGAGCACCACGCCTATTCGATGTATCTGCTCAACGGCCACGAGATTGTAAACGACACCGTCGGCAATGAACCCGTCGCCACTACCTGGTGACCCCTTTGTGGAACGGCTATCGTGTATAGCCGCAAAGTCTCGGGCAAAACCCTCACATTCGGCGTCTCCGGCAAGCTCTGGAAAAATGCCCTGATTATGTACGACAGGGAAACCAACACCCTGTGGTCTCACCTGACAGGAGAAGCCGTATACGGCCCAATGCAAGGCGAAAAATTGACCATGCTCAGTTCGGTCCCCAAGGTAAAATGGAAAGATTGGAAAACCCTGCACCCGGACACAAAGGTCCTGACCGTATCGGGCACCGAAGAATTACGCCGCGACAATTACCAGGGATATCACCGCGATCCCCGGCGCACCGGCCTGTTTGACCCCGACCATACCGACAAACGCCTCAAATACAAAGAACGGGTCATCGGCGTCTCCCTCGGAGACAGCCGCAAAGCCTACCCGATGATCAAGAAATACTGGAAAGCCAAAAAGAAAGGTGCCTGGACCCTCGTCCAGGACACCATCGGCGAAATCCCCAGCGTTGTATTTTACGACCCCGACCGATACGCCTCGGGGGTATATGATCTCCGCGGACCCGACCAAAAACAGATTGTGTTTGAGAACACAACCGAAGGATTCCTGGCCACGGACAAAAACGGCGGCAAATGGAACATGCTCACCGGCACCGGTCCCAAGGGGCAGGAATTGAAACCCGTTCCTCACATGCAGATCTACTGGTTTGCCTGGGCCGATTTTTATCCAGAAACCCTGCTTTTTGAACACAAAAAAGCGCGGGATTGATCCCGCGCTTAGCCCTCGCCCTGTCCGGCGGCGCCGGACATGCCTCTCCCCTTTCCTCCCTACTTTTCCTCAATCACCCTTAACGTATCGATTATCCGTGACCCATCTTCCCGCGTGGCCGTAATCACCGTCTCCCCCATCATCATATCGGGCATCGATGGCTTGGGTGCCTCTCCCCAGTGATCGGCCCGATTGCTCAACAGATGCAGGACCGTGGATTCGGTCAGATACACCTCCGGATGGTCTCCAATGCGCACATAATTTCGAGACCAATCGGACAGCGACCGGCCGAACACCGCGCTGGCAATCAGATTATCCCCGGCATCGTAGAGCCGCACATGCGTCCCGGTGGAATCGTCCAACGAATACTTCTCCCAGTTCTCCGCCTTCTTGGTCATCAACGTCTCACGTTTGATATCCAGCACCGTCTTCAAAAACCCCTCCACGAGGTAATCCCGCACCTTCATCCCCTCGCTTCCCACAATCACCCAGAGCGTGTCCTGGCGAAGCAATGCCAGAGACTTCCCTTGTTGTTCCACTTCAAATTTCTGAATCCCGTCTTTGTTGTCAGGAAACACCCGATCGGACTGCACCTGGTGTTTGCTTTGCATCGACTGCGTAACCAAAAAGACCACCAACAGGCCACCAAGCCCAATCAGAAGCCATTTTAAATTACCCATATAAAAAAACCCTCTTTTTTCAAAAGTTTCCCCGGAACCCGTCTACAGGTCCCCCTTCCCTTTCAGCAAGATAGCCAAGGTCCAGGTTCCCTTTCCCTTTTGGAAAGGAGACAGGGGTTAGGTCAATGAACTCAACTGTAAAGCTCTTCCAAATGCTTCGTCCGGTTTGCCTCCAGCCGCCACAACACCAACCCGAACGCGATGACCAACAAAGCAGGCAAAGCAATATTAATCGATTTCCAGGTCGTCCTGCTGGCATCGTCCAGCACCTGCAGTGGACGAGACGTAATCTCCCGGGACCGCAACGCCACCAGATCGGAATCCCCAATTAACATATCCACGGCATTGAGCACAAAGATCCCGTTTTCGGGCATTCTCCCGCCACCACCGTCCACCATAAACTCCGAACAGGCAACCAGCACCAGCTGGCTGGTTGCCCCACTGCTGTCGGACACTGCCGTGGCATATGCGCCTACCACCTTGCCCACTTCGTTCAGCCTGGCAGGATTAACCTGGGCATTTTGCACCGGGTTCAAATTGTAAAATCCGGTAATATCCCCCGAGTGGTCCGATGTATACATCAACGGCTGGACCGTACTGACAGAATCTGCCTCCCAGGTAATCTCACTGGTAAACAGCATATGAACCTGCTCCAACCCGCCCACAATCGGGTGATCGGAAAACCGCTGGATCAAGGGGAAAAACGGGTAATTTACGGCAGAATTAAACCGGAGAAACCCGCGCTGTTGCGTCACCGTGATCTGCCCCGAAACCCGATCCAGCACCAGGTTTTCTTCCAGGGTAATGCCAAAGGGTTCCAGAATTTCAAACACATTGGTCTCAAGGGGCATGCCCACCTGTACCTGGAGATCTGCCGAAATCCGGTTTTGCCCCATCAACAGATTGCCGCCCCGCTTGATATATCCCTTCAACGTGCTCATCTCGGTCTCGGAAAGTGAATCGCTGACCCCATTCATAATCAGCAAATCCACATCGTCCGGGAGGGTTGCCGTCAATGCAAGCGTCCGGACATTGTACGACTCTTTCAACAGCTCCGACACCATTTCCATCGGCCCGGAATCGCTGGCCACCGAAGCAATGGCCACCGTGCGCCGTTCCGAATCCACCAATTTCTTGATCTTGATGGTAATCTCATATTCCAGTCCTGTGGTGGTCTGAATCACCGGAATCACTTCCCGTTTGTCCCCAAACAGCAGGACCATCCCCATATACACCCGCTTGATCTCCAGCCTGTCGTTTTCCACCACCTGCAATTGCACCGGTGTAATCCCAGATTTCTGGGCCTCTAGCGACAGCTTTTCGTCGTCATCGGGCGAATAAAACTCGAAGTGGAAATTCCCGCCCGAATAAGCCGCATATTCTTCTAAGATATCCTGCAAATACCGTCGTGTGTTGCCGTATTGACCGGGTAAATTGTCCGAAAAATACACCTTGGCGATCAAGAGGTCATCCACCTTCTTCAACACCGTTTGGCTGGATGATGAAAGCGAGAAAATCTGGCCCTCGGTCAAATCCAACCTGAAAAACCAACTCCTCGCCACCAGGTTCAAAAGCACAACCATCCCGATTGCAACCACAAGATAAATCACAAATGTGCGTTTGTTTTGAACCGATCCCATCGTCTACCTCCATTTCCGCATTTCAACCACACGGATCGTCATGGTTAGAAACAACCAGATCAGACTCCCGAAATAAATCAAATTACGGGAATCAATCACGCCGCGCGAAAGATTGGACAGATGGTAATCCACACTCAAAAACTGAATGATTCCGGACAGGCTAATAGGTATAAAAATCAGCATCTTGTCCATCAAAAAGAAGACCAGCACAAATACAGCCCCAATAATAAACGCCACCACCTGGTTGTCCGTCAAACTGCTGGAAAAAATCCCGATGGCGGCGTAAAAACTGCCGACCAGCGCCAAACCCAAATAGCCGCAAAACACGGCCCCGTAGTCCACCGTTGTGCCCACCACCAGCAACGTGAAAAAATGCACAACAGTAAAGGCCAAACCGGCCAGGATCAGGGTGACCGCAGACAGGTATTTCCCCACCACCAGCTCGATATCTTTGATCGGCAAGGTGGCCATCACCTCCGAGGTGCCCAGGCTTTTTTCCCTGGCAATCAGCCCCATCGTAACCACCGGCACAAAAAACAGGTAAATCAGAGGTACAATGCCGAACAAAGCCCGCATGTCCGATTGCGCGAACAGGAAAAAGGTGTTCATGAAGAAATAACCGTTAAACAGTGCAAAAAACAGCAAAAAGACATAGGCCATCGGGCTTTTGAAATAGGAGGCCAGCTCTTTTTTGTAAATAGTCATCACATTATTCATCCGCCGCCCCTCCTTCTTCACCGGTCGGCGGACTGGGGGCTTCTGCCGGAGCAGATTGGCTTTCCGCCGCAGGCTGATCCACTGTCAACCTCCGGAACACATCCTCCAGTTCCACCCGGCTCTGGCTCATTTCCAGAATCGCCCAATCGGCCCCCTTGGCATAGTTGAAAATATCCTCTCGCGGGTCCGACCCGCCGTCGTACTCCAGAGACACCACATGGTGCCCGTTCACCGCTTCGGTTCCAACAACATCAATCCCGGCTACCTGATTGCCCAACCCACTCAAACTTTCGTCGGAAGCATATTTCACCTCCAACGTCAACTGGGTCCGGCCTTTAAAGCTTGCCATTAATCCCTGGCTGGTGCCATCGGCCACAATCTCGCCTTCATGGATGATCAGAATCCGGTTTACCGTCGCTTCGATCTCCTGGAGGATATGGGAAGACATAATCACGATCTTCTCCTGCCCCAGATTCTTGATCAATTCCCGGATCTCCACAATCTGGTTTGGATCCAGCCCCGAAACCGGCTCGTCCAAAATCAACATCTTGGGATCGTGAATCATGGCCGCTGCCAAACCGACCCGTTGCTTATATCCTTTTGAACAGGCCGAAATGGGCAAATGCATCACGCCCTTAAGGCCACAATCATCGACCACGCGATCCAGGCCTTGTTTAAATGCCGAAACATCCATTTGCCGTATCCGGGCATTAAATTCCAGATAATCGAAGACCTTCATTTCCAGATACAACGGATTCAGCTCCGGCAAATACCCAATCTGCTCCCGAATTTCCAGGGAATGGTCCAGAATGTTCAACTCATTCACATGAACATTCCCGGAAGTGGGTGTCAGAAAACCCGTCATAATTTTGAGCGTGGTGGATTTCCCTGCCCCGTTCGCTCCGAGAAAACCAACGATTTCACCGTCGTGAATCTCAAAATTAATGGAGCGAAGGGCCTGGAAATCCCCGTAATATTTCACCAAGTTCTCTACACGAATCATACAGGTCCTAACCTCTTTTTAGAAAGGATTGACAAGGTACAGGAGACGCCATCCATTTTCAGCTAAGAATTAAACACATTTAGCGACAAAAAATCAAGCAAAACAACACGTTCAATCCAGAATCACACTTCTATATCTCTAAAAATATTGAACACATTTGCTAACCTGAAGTTCCCAAAAACGATAGATAGATTAATAAATACCTGTGAAATTTGGTCTCGTGCAAGGCCCTGACATTGGTATTCCGGGTAAGGAATACCGTCTTTGCCGTTCTAATCCCCGATTACAAAGATGGTTGCTTAACAACCTGGCTTCCCCAAATACAAAAAACGGGCGGTCTGATTGCTCAGACCACCCGCTGGATGCTCTCTCTGTGGACAAACGCTTTGAGTCTTTAAAATAGCCCCCTTCCCAATCCAGCCACGGCATCACTGGTAAAGTTCCGTAATGCCCGCTATATC
>JAPUJS010000606.1 GCA_027296045.1 bacterium
AGCATCCAATATCTTCTGGAGCTCCACGGCCTCTTTGACCGGATTCTTGTAAGTTTTCGGCTGTTCAATTGGCTTCTTCCCGATTCTGAAAAATCGTGTATCTCTTTGTTTTCCTTGATGGATAGGGAATTTATCCCGCACGCAAGCCGGTTTCAGTGAATCCGCAGTACGGGGAGCCAAAAACATATACTCACTCCAAATGAGTGAGCCCAATTGCAATAACAGATTAAGGTCGTGGGTGTGTCACTCACGACCTTATCTCTTTATTCCTGCTGTAGTTTTTCAAATCTTACCGAAGTTAAAGCTCACAGTCTCAGTGCCGATATATAAAATGGCATGGCTCTCTTTTTTTGGTCAAAGCGTTGGCTTTTTGCGTCAACGCCTTTTTTTATCAACTTTCTGCACAAGATTTCTGGGCAAGGATTGCTCTATAACATCATCAATCAACACAGTAATCTCATCACACACAACCCCAATAACTTTCCAGGGGCCCCACTGAATACGGTCCACATCAATATACACCACACGATTTCCAGGTATAAGCTCAGATTCCATTTTTCCATTCCCCATAAGTGTTGGAATTTTCCAGCACTTAGATATATCGACGTGGGGAAGGAAGACTTGAGCTAAATCAATCTCTGCACTACGGCAAGGAACTCGTTCAGGTCAAAAGGTTTCCTGACTATTTCTTGAACCCCCAGGGTTTTCAGGTAGAGTGCTTTTTCTCCAGTAATATATCCTGTTACCACAATAATAGGAATTTGGATATTTCTATTTCGGATAATTCTGATTGCTTCTTCTCCAGGCGTAGGCATAGACAAGTCAGTCACCATCAAATCTACTTGAGAAAAATCCACGGTGTCTAAAGCGGGTTGGGCATCTTCAAAAGCGAGAACGTTATAGCCTTGCATTTGCAGCAGCCTTGTTACAAAATTCCTCACAAGATTATCGTCTTCCATTAGCACAATTGTTGCCATTGCCTTCCCTCTCTCGCGGTTGAGCAAGCACCCCTCTCAATAGTTTTCCCGGCTTGAAAACCACCTTTCTCCTCGCCGGCACAAACACTTTCTCGCCGGTTTAACTGTCAAAAGTACATTGGGCGTGCTTGTTCAAGCCTATCGCGAAAAATGGTGCCAGACGAGATGAGAAAGTCATGGACAAGGCCCGCGATTGAGGCCACCCAGGGGTCTTTGCGATCTGGTGAAATCGCACAACACAAATCCACTATTCCTTCCAAAACTCGGAACGAATGAGGTGGGCTATCGTTTTCGCAGGAAGCTCAATGAAATCCAGATCAATCGCCGTCATGTCATCCATCTGGGTGTGGCTGACCCTAACCCCCCCGGTACGAGTGGTAAACCCTAGCGCAGGCACGCTGGCTTTCGAGAATGGGCCGGCATCCAAACCGATCGTCTCGACGGATTCGACTTTCCAGGCGTCTGCATCGGGCAAAGCAGCTTTGAACTTCCTGGTGAGACCCTCGGAAGCACACACCTGTACGGTAGGTGATCCCGATTTGTTACCAACCGTATCTATATTGACCTCCAGGACGGCATCGTCCACAAGCGGTCCGTGCGCATCCACGAATTCTTGAGCCCCTTGCCCCGCCCGCTCGTGTGCACCGGTAAATACGAATCTGATCTCGCAAGGAGGCCGTTCCTGCGAGAATAGTCGGGCAAATTCCAGAAGAATGGATACACTGCTCCCATTGTCTCTCGCACCTGGGGCACCTGCACCCGTATCATGGTGTGCGGTCATGAAAATGCGACCCGGTCCGGTGCCGGGCAAGATGCCCTGTATATTATAGGTACTTCCCAGCCAGAATCTCGCGTCGATACGAAGCCGGACGGGAGATCGAGATGCAAGAATCTGTTGGGCTGCGTTATGGGACACGCACGCTGCGGGCATTCGTCTCAGATCCGGCTCTCGCACATACTTGCCGTCATATGCATCCGGATGGGCCTCATGGTTCCGGTCAACAATGAGTCCCAAAGCCCCGCGTGCCTCCAGAGCAAGCGCCGCGACGTTCCGCTGTGCAACGCCGCCGAGGCCCGTAGCCAGCAGGCAGATCTTACCGGCAACAGGCATGTCGTTCACCTCAGCAATACTACGCAGCGGCACGATTTCTCCGGCAATATCGCAGGCACTCGTGAACTGGGACGCCTGGGCAGGAATGGATTGGTCGGTGGACAGGATCGTCAAGGAGGTACTGCCGTCCTGCCAGCAGGGACACGCAAATTCGTGGTACTCGACTTCGCACCCACACCGACGAAGATGCGCCTCGATGTAGTCCATAGCCAGCCTGTCTTCTCGACTCCCCATTGGGCGTGGTCCGATCTCCTCGACCAGTTTTCTAAGATGCGCCTCGATGTTATCAATGGAAACATCCACGGTTCGATCTCCTCTCGGGTAGGTAGGTTGTTTTTTCCCTACAGCCATGTTTTGAAAAACGGCACTGTCCTGGATGGCAGGATCTCGTGCAAGGAATCGGGCAGCACCCGTTCCGCCCGGTCGGCGATTCCCAGTTTTTCATCATTCGCGCCAAGTGAAGCCTGAGACTTTGAAAAAAGTTGTCGCTGAAGCTCGGATTCCTGATACCGATTAAAACACAAAATGGCGTCATACACGCACAGACTAATGCAAAATATCCGCATTTATTTTTATATAAATACATATTTATTAAATAGTTATTTAAATAGATCAATTTTATCTGCGCGGGGAAAATCGATCTGAAGTTGTGTGTTGTTTCACACGTCATCTTCCAGGTCTGCGCCCCCTACAGCTTGAATCAGCTGTATAATCTCGTCAAACCGAAAATCATGGACCAAGTCCTTCAGTGCCCTGGCCAGATCGGCATGTTCGACTTCGATCTGCGAGAGAAGGTCAAAAACCAGTTCCTGGTCGGCCCGAACGACCGCCTGGTACAGCGCACGAATCCGATCAATCGGCACTACAGACAGGGCCTCTGGAGTCAGGGTTCCCGGCATTTCAGCCTCCAATGCTGCCGGTCGGGACTCCGCTTCATACACAAAGCGTACCCCCAGGTGTTTGGCCATCGCATCAAAGATCTCTTCTTCCCGAAATGGCTTCCGCACAAAATCGTTACACCCCGACAACAGCGCCTGAGTGCGATTCTCTTCAAATGCGCTGGCCGTCAGTGCAATAACCACCGTGTCCTGCCCCTTCGTCGTGGCCTTGATCCGCCGCGTGGCCTCATACCCATCCATCACCGGCATCTGCATGTCCATCCAGATCAAATGCGGGGCCCACATCTCCCACACCTTCAAGCCTTCCTGACCATCGGCCGCCTCCCGGATCTCAAAGCCCATCGGGGCCAGCATCTTGCACAACAGCTTGCGACCCTCCTGTTGATCTTCCACCACCAGAATGCGATATTTCGGCTCACCCGGCTCCAAGCCCAAGGGCCGGTGGCTCCGATGAGACGTTTGAATCGCCGCTACCTCACCCCCTTCAATCCGGATCTCAAATCGGAAGGTTGCCCCCCTGCCCCCCTCGCTTTCAACCTGGATCTCCCCACCCATCATCTGCACATATGCCTGGCTAATGGGCAACCCCAACCCGGTTCCCTCCTGGGAACGCTGACCGGCGGCAGTCTGAACGAACGGATCGAATAAGACCGCCTGGTCTTCCGTCGCAACACCAGGACCGGTATCTTCAACTTCAAAAAACAGACCATGTTCTGAGGATGTGTCCCGGCTCCTGACCCGAAGCGCTACCCAACCTGCTTCTGTAAACTTGATTGCGTTGCTCAGCAAGTTTATCAGTACCTGACGCAGCCTGCCCTCTTCGGCAAACACATACCGAGGGACGTCCTGAGCACGCTCGAAGACCAGCTCTAACCCCTTGTCTCTTGCTTGCAGGTGAAACATCTCTTTCAGGGTGTCCAACAGCCCGTAGAGATCAAAATCCGCCTCGTTGAGCACCACCTGTCCCGCTTCAATTTTGGCCATATCCAGCACGTCGTTAATCAGCGCCAGCAGGTGCTCGCCGCTGCGGCCAATGACCTCCAGGTACTCCTGGTGTTCACTCGTCAATTTCGAATCTCGACGCATCAGCTGGGTGAACCCCAAAATGGCGTTGAGCGGCGTTCTCAGTTCATGGCTCATATGAGACAGAAACGCGCTTTTGGCCTGGTTGGCAGCTTCTGCTTCCCGAGCGGCGCATCTGGCCCTTTCTTCCAGCCATTTGATGCTGAGCTGGTTGCGGATGCGGGCCAGCAGGACGGGAAGAGCGGCCGATTTGGTGACGTAGTCGTTGGCGCCGATATCCAGAGCCCCCACGATTTCTTCGGTATCGTCGTGGCTGGTCACCATAATCACAGGCAATTCGGTGAGCGAATATGTCTCCCGCAGGGCTTTCAGGAAGGCCAACCCGTCCATTTCGGGCATCTCCATGTCGGAAAGCACCAGGTCGAAAGAGTGTTCCCGGAGCAAATCCAGGCCCTGGTGCCCGTTTTCGGCTTCTCGCACCCGATAGCCTGCCGATTCCAGGTAATCCTGGAAAATGGCGCGAACGGTCGGGCTGTCGTCAACAATGAGAATTGAACCTTTGTTTGCTGCCATGTCCCATCCTGACTGGAAAACGCCAGGCCATTCTATGAACTAAAATGCGAAAATCACAGAGGCCATGTTCATTTTTACAATCTCCCTTCCTCCGGCGCTGCGAAAGGGCGCAGGGGCATTGGCAAAATCGTGGAGTTCTGTGCGCTGCCATTCATAGCGCAACCGGGTATCAGGAGCAAACTGCCACTCCGCCCCTACCGTGATCCGGCCCCGATCAAAGGGCGTAAAAGGGGCCCGATCATTCGTGTCCACCTCATCGTAGCGACCTACAAGCCGCAAGAAGCGGTCGCCCGGCCATCGTGCAGGAACAACGGACCCTTCTATGTACCAGGCATTCATCGTGTAATCACCGGTGGTGGTATTGATGGGCGCTGGCCCCATAAGCCCGGCAGCCGCCACCGGGTTAACGCCCGCGTCCTGCTCTATGTCGGCCGTCACGTATTCCCCCTTGAGCGTCCAGCGCATCGCCAAGACATTCAAATGTACGCCCAACATCTGCAGGTTTTTGGACGATGCAGGATCCCACTTGCCACGGTACCAGGAAATCCCCACATCCAGAGGAAAAGCGAGACTTTTAAACGTGGCTCTCACCGCCGTGGCCTTGTCATTGTTGTTGTCCATCAGATCGTTGTTTGTTTCGTTTTGAATCAGCCCGTCCCGGGTCCGGACGGTTGGATGGACCATCATCGTCTGTCCACCCATCTGTTCACCCATCTGTCCACCCATTTCTCCGCCCATCTGTCCACCCATTTCTCCACCCCCCGGCATCTGCATCTCTACCCGGGCGTCCAGTGTCACCGTGTTGGCATCCAGAACAATAGAATCTGAGCCCAGCCCATTCATGACAGCCACCTTCAAATTCAGGAGGCCCACATCTCCGAGGAGAGTGTTTCCGTTGATGACGACCCCTGCGTCGGACCAGCCGAACCCCCTGAAATCGATAGCAACCCCGTTGACAGGAGCCAGATTCCAGGCGGTAAAGGGCTGGCTCATCAGGTTCTGCCTGAAATTGGGCTTGTTTTCGTTGTAGGACAGGAAAGGGACAAGGATTTTCCCCACCCGGAAGCTGAGGTTTTCCGTGGCCTGGGCCTCCACATAGGCATAGTTGGCCGTATACCTGTTGCCGTTGTCTCCAGCCTCAAGTTCCATAGAGGCTAAAACGGCATCTGTGATGGCAAAATCCATGAACAGGGAAAACTCCCGAAGCTGGAAAAAACCGTTATTCAGGTCTTTCTGGGCCACAAATCTCGGCATTCCAGAGTGGTCCATGTAATGCATATTCCCGTAACCGCTGATGTTCAGCTTTTCCTGGGCGGTTCCGACCGTCCAGGTCCCCAGCAGAAAAACACCCGAAAACAGCAGCCTCCAGATTTTCAACCTATCGTGTTTCTCCACACCTAAACTCCTTATCGGAAATATAAATCACGCGTTCAAGACCCTGTCGACTTCCCGGAGCAGCTTGATATCGAAATCTTCGGTTTTGGCCACAAAACCGGATATGCCCAGAGGTTGCAAAGACGTCAACGTGTCTGTCGTAATCTCTCCGGACAGAACAATGATCGGTGTCTCTAACCTCAGATTCCACCGCAAAACCCGAATCGCCGCTTCGCCCCGCAAACCCGGCATGTTCAGATCCATCAGGATCAGATCATATACATTCATTTTTACCATCTTAATTGCGTCCGACGCACTGTCGGACACGTCGGCTGAATGGCCACTTTCTTCAAGCAACATCTTCACCATCTCCTGGACCAGGGCAGAATCCTCTACAATCAGTATCGAAGCCATTGTTTCAATCTACCCTGTACGAAAATGTCCCGACAGACACCTGTTCACAGCATCGCCCCATCCAGATTTCCTGCTTCCATCAGGTCGATCAATACAATCAGTTCCTCTTCGTGCCTTGCAATCCCCCAGATACCCGCACCCGCGCCGGTCCGTTCGATCAGGTCAGGAAGTAATTCGATGTCCCGGTCCGTAACGACCACCATCTCGTCCGGATCCCCGATCAGAAATCCCACCTGCGCCCGGTTGATTTTGGGCAATACGATTTTCGCCACCCTGTGGGCAACCCTCCTTGTGAATCCGATTTTCTCGGCCAGGGAGACAACGGAGACTTCCCCTCCCTGATAGGGCATGCGAAACCCCTCATCCAGTTGCTCCACACCCTGAATGGGAACCATCGCCGCAATCTGCGCTGCGTCCAGACCGAATCG
>JAPUJS010000607.1 GCA_027296045.1 bacterium
CAGGCTTTTGCAAGCCTGGTCGATATTGTAATTGACTCCCCCTTTGGCTCCATGCTCAGTATGGTCGGTGGCCCATCCGCACTCCAACCCCTGCGTGAACCCTTTATCCTCAAAATGCGCGAACATGCTTTCCAAACCCTCTCATCCCCCCTGGTCCTGGATGCTGTCCAGCACGGATTTGACACGTCGGATCGTGCCGATGCAATCATCGAAAAAATCGACCAGATCGTTATCAAACGCCTGGACGAACTTACCCCCGATATGGTCAAACAAATCATCCAGGACATGATTCGCGCCCACCTGGGCTGGCTGGTGGTCTGGGGTGGTGTCTTTGGCGGTCTCATCGGCTTTGTCACCAGTTTCCTGATATAACCTTACCTCTCATGCTACTCTATGATGGCAACTGTGGCTTCTGCACACTCTGGGTACACCGGATTCGGTTGGCAATTCCCACAGAAGTCCGGATCGCCCCGTCTCAGGATGTTGCCGATCAGTTCCCCCAAATTCCCCCCGAAGCCTTCGAACAATCCGTCCAGTGGATCGAATCCGACGGCCAGATCCTCAGCGGTGCAAAAGCGGCCTTTCGCTTTCTAAAAGAAGCCGGTCACCTTGGCCGATCCGCCTGGTGGGCCTACCACCACCTTCCCGGATTTGCCTCCCTTTCAGAACAGGCCTACGCCTTTGTGGCACGCAATCGGGAGCTTGCATCCACCCTGACCCGATGGCTCTGGGGCCCCACCCTGGATCGTCCGACCTTTCACATTTCTGCCCATCTTTTTCTCCGTTTCCTGGCCCTCATCTATCTCATCGCCTTCACCTCCTTCTGGAGTCAGGCCGAAGGCCTCATCGGCAGCCAGGGCATTTTGCCCGCCCAGGGCTATCTCGACCGAATCCAAAACCATTTTGGCTTCGTCAACTTCTGGCAATTTCCCACCCTCTTTTGGCTGGGTGCTTCCGACATCCACTTGCACCTGGTCTGTGCCATGGGCGCAGTTGTTTCCGTGGCCGCTCTGATTTTCCCCGGGTTCTGGTTTCTCTGGGCTTCCCTTTGGTTTTTCTACCTGTCTTTGAGCACAGTTGGACAGACCTTTCTCTCTTTCCAGTGGGATGCTCTGCTGCTTGAAACCGGTTTCTTAACGCTGTTCCTGGTCCCCGTCACTGGCTGGCGATCGCCCACCCCCCCTCCCACGCGTCTGGTCTCGTGGCTCTTTCGCTTTCTCCTTTTTCGCCTGATGTTCTCCTCCGGCGTCGTCAAACTCACCAGCGGTGACACCACCTGGTGGGACCTGTCTGCACTCACTTTTCACTATTTTACCCAACCCATTCCCAACCTCACAGCCTGGTATGTACACCAACTTCCAGATGGAATACATGCCCTGAGCAGCATTGGCATGTTTGGCATCGAAATTCTGGTCCCCTTTTTATTTTTTGCACCCCAACGTCTCCGCCTGACCGCCTGCATCCTCCAGGTGATCTTCCAACTGGCCATCCTTCTGACCGGCAACTACACCTTTTTCAATCTGCTCACCCTGACCCTCTGCATCTGGCTGATAGACGATCGCACATGGCCGGGAAACAGAAAGCGTATCTCAACCTCGAAGCCCGCCAAAAAAAGGCACCCTCGGCCTGCCTGGATTGCCATCTTTTTCACTTTATTCACCCTGTTAATCACCACAATGCTCTTTACCCGCTCCACCTTTCGCCTTGAAACGCCCTGGCCAGAACCGGTGTATGCGCTTTACGAGGCACAGGCCCCCTTTCACATCCTCAATTCATACGGCCTGTTTCGGGTCATGACGACCGAGCGCCCCGAAATCATCCTGGAAGGCAGCGCAGACGGCACGACCTGGAAGCCCTACTATTTCTACTACAAAGCAGGCGATCCAACGGTTCCTCCCCCTTTTGTCGCCCCTCACCAGCCCCGTCTGGACTGGCAAATGTGGTTTGCAGCCCTCCGGGGTGATGCCAGAAACACACCCTGGTTTCTCAACTTCTGCGCCCGCATTCTGGAGGGTTCTCCTCCTGTCCTCCACCTCTTGTCGCACAACCCTTTTCCCGAGGCGCCCCCACCCTATTTTCGGGCCCGTCTCTATCATTATGCGTTCACCTCCTTTCAAGAAAAAAACAGGACCGGACACTGGTGGAAACGCACCTTAAAAGGTGATTTTCTGTCCCCGATCCAGAATCAATTTTTGAAGCAAAATCCATGACCAAAAAGGAACCAAACCGGGTTCATCCGGGTTCAAATGCGGAAGGCCCGAGAGACAGACTTGATTCTTTTTTCCATAAAACGTATCTTCCATAAAAATGGATTCAGGAGATCAACCGATGCCCAAATACCGCCGGTTCCCAATCCGGCTTCTCGTTCTCATCTCCCTCCTTTCCCATGCCAGTCTCCTTGGGGCCGAAATCCAGCAGTTCTGGTATTTTGACCAGCTCGAAGGAGGAACGCTTCCCGAAGGATGGGAGCGTGCAGAAACCAAAGGAGAGCACAACCCGGCAACCTGGGAAATCGTCGAAAAGGGAAAGGATGCACCCAGCGCCAAAAACGTGGTCGCAATTACCTATAATACCAACGATGCAAAAACATCCAACCTGCTCCTGGCCAAACAACAGGCCCTGAAAAACGTCGAACTCAGCGTCCAAATCCATGCCGGCGAGGGGCTCGGTCAGTCTGGCGGCGGCCTCATCTGGCGGGTCATCGATGAAAACCACTATTATCTCGCCTATTGGAATGCCCGTGAGAATCACGTCCGGCTCTCCCTGGTCATCGGCGGCAAACAATCTCTCATTGAATCGATAAACGTCGAAGCCGACACCGAAGAATGGCATCTGTTGGAAGTGATCCACACCGAGGAAAGCCTTCAGATCCTCTTCGACAGCGAAAGCCTCATCGACGCAGAAGAAAAAAAAGTAGACCTCCCCGGATGGGTCGGCCTGTGGGCACCTGGAGATGCGATGCCCTGGTTTGACAACATGTTGATCTACTCGGATGAAGAAGGGGAAGAATAGCGGAAGACACCTTGGCAAAACAAAAAAGAAGGTCGTGAGAGGATTCCCTCACGACCTTCTTTTCTTCTTCCAAAGCCAAAGCTCGCCCTATTCCGAAAGTGCAGCCTTCAGCACCGCCACAATTTCCGGATGTTCCTTCGGCGTTTTTAAACTGCTAAACACCAGACTGCCCTCCCCATATTTCAAAGCGATTTTCAACTCCTCTGCAATCCGCTCCGGCGACCGCACCAGAGGAGACATTCCGGGTACTTGGCCTCAAAAGCATCGGTAGGATAAGGCGTTACTACAGCCACAATGGGAACCCCCAGCGCCCGCCCCGCATCGGCCATCACCCGCGTTGGATTGGGGGTAATCAGGGTGTTGAACCCAAGTTCATGGGCAAAGCGGACCAGCTCTCGCTGCTCTGCTTCGCTCTTTCTTGGCATATGCCAATCCCAGGCAGCTTTCATGGTTCTTGTCTCTCCGTTTAAATCTGCTTCTCCGCTTGCAACAGGCATCCAGATCCAGAGAAAGCAGAACCCCCGAGAAAAACCATTGCCCTCATCCGGAGACCAGCACGTCTGCAGCGGCTTCTCGGATGGCCTTTGCAATTACTTCGACCCGCTCCGAATCGTTATCCGGATGCATGCCAATCAGCACGCTGCGACTCAAAATATCCAGCGAATCCTGGCACATATCTTCCGAATATTCAATGCCGAGTGCCTTGTTCTCCGGCAAATTAAAAGGATCCAGAGACGGGTGGTGGGCCCCTTGCTTCCGCATAATCGGATCCCACCGAGTATAGACGTGACGGCCCGTATCGATGGGCAAAAATGCTTTTCCGCCGCTTTCTTTTATCTGAGACGCAAATGACCGGGCAGATGCTTCCCCGTCAAAAATGAACCCGAGGTGCGTTCCACACTCATAATCCAAGCTATTGTTTTGAATCGACGTCAATCCGGCATCTTCGCCAATCTTCAGCAAATGTCGCTTGTGCCCCCGCATCCGGTCCAGCATCTCGTCAATCCGTTCCAGCTGGGCATTTAAAATAGTCCCGGAAATCTCGGTCGCCCGAAAATTCAAACCCGCAAACTGTGCTTCGGGCCGATGTTCCTCCGGATTCCAATAATAAGAACAACAATCCGTCGCCACAGACCCACGCTGGGCAACTGCCTCATCGTTGGAAACAAATGCCCCGCCCTCGCCACTGGTCATGTTCTTGTAATAGTTAAAGCTGAATGCCCCCGCATGTCCAATAGAGCCCAACATCCGCCCCTCATATCCGCCCCCAACGGCCTGGCAGGCATCTTCCAGCACCAGTGCATTGTGTCTTTCGGCCACCGCCATAATGCCATCCATATCACAGGGCAATCCCCACATATGCACCGGAATGATCGCCTTGGTATGCGGCTGAATCCGCCGTTCCACATCTTCGGCCGACAGCGTAATCGAATCGTCCACATCCGCCACAATCGGAATCGCACCTGCGGCCACAACCGCCAGCGCCGTGGCCATATAGGTGCACGACGGCACAATCACCGAATCTCCGGGCCCCACCTTTAACCCGATTAATGCACAGTACAAAGCGGCCGTTCCGCTGGTGGTCATTCGAACGTGCGCTACGCCCAGGCGCTTGCCCCAGTCCACCTCAAATTGATCGCACTCTCCGGCCTTTCCATACCGAAAAATCTCGCCACTCATCAACAGCTTCTCTACCCGTTTGGATTCCGCTTCGCCAATTCGATACACCGTTTACCTCCTTTTAAGGGTCAAATTTCTCGGAAAAAAGACGTCTGTTCAGGTGTCATCCGAACCTCCTTGTATTAATTGGATGGAATGTCCAGATCCCGTTCTACGATTGGAAATTCAATGGCCTTCTTATTTTTTTGGTGAGACAAGTGACTCGCCGAAATCATTTCAAATGCAAAGCGGCCGTCTATTCCAGACGATTGAGATCCCGCCCCCGTTTCGAGGCAGCACACCAGATCGTCAACCACATTCAGAAAGGTATTGCGAACAGGATAGCTTCGGGGCAAATATCGCTGGGACATGTTTCCAAATTCACTGGCTTCCGATCGTTCATCCGGTGTCCACAATTGGATATGGAAACCATCGTCGATTCCTTTCAAAATGCCCGCATCCCCGATGCATTCCCAACACAGTCCGTGGTGCATGCCAATGGCCCCATCCACAGTAATACGAACCCCACTTTTTGTCTCAAAAACCCCGGTGCCTCCCGGATCAAAATCGTCCGGATTACTCAACCATCCCATCCCCCAGGCCACTTCTTCGCCTGTAAACATTAGGGCAAGGTCAAAGGCATGGCTGCCACCACGACAAAGTCTGCCGTTGCCAAAATGGAGAGCAATAGCCTGTAGTTGGCCAATCACGCCCGAATCAAGTGCTTCTTTCAGCTTCACATACCGATCATCCCAGCGTCGTTGATGGTTAATGGCCAAAACGGTGCCGGAAGCCTCACAGGCAGTAACCATTTGATCGCACTGTGCCAGACTCACTGCCATTGCTTTTTCACACCAAACCGCTTTGGCACCGGCTTCTGCAGCAGCAATCACCATCTCGGCATGGACGGTCGCCGGGGTGGCAATGCTCACCACATCCGGGCGCTCTTTCTCCAGCATTTCTCGATAGTCACTGTAAACCGGCAACTGGCGGGCAGATCGGAAACGTTCCTGACGCTGCGAATCACGTGTCGAACCGGCAATCAACTGAGTACGGGGATGGTCTTCATAGGCATCGGCATGGCAGCAGGGCCGAAACCAGTCCGGGTGTCGTCCTCCAAGCCCATCGGCAATCTGTCCCATCACGCCCAGTCCGATCACCGCAGCTCGATAGGTCACTTCTGACATACGTCCCCTCTCAATCTTCGGGATGTCGCTGAGACACCGACCACA
>JAPUJS010000608.1 GCA_027296045.1 bacterium
TGTGTTCTATCAAAACGATGGCCAGGGCGTGTTTACCGATGTGACCCGGACGGCAGGGGTGATTGGAGGCGGGTGGTCTGCCGGAGCTACCTTTTTTGATATGGAAGGCGATGGCGATCTGGATCTGTACGTGGTGCGTTATCTGACCTATGATGTGGAGACCGAACGGGTTTGTGAACGGGTCGGCATTCGCACCTATTGCGATCCGGGTTATTTCAAGGGCGCGCCGGATCTGCTTTATCGAAATGAGGGAAATGGGGCATTTACAGATGTGTCTTTCGAGGCGGGGGTGGCGGATTCGTCGGGCAAAGGCCTGGGGGTTGTGAGCCTGGATTATGACGGCGATGGGGATGTAGATCTTTATGTGGTAAACGATACGACGCCCAATTTTCTGTACCGAAATGAGGGGGACCGATTTGAAGAGGTGGGCCTGGAGCCGGGCGTGGCGTTCAATGCCGAGGGGCGGCCTCAAGCGGGCATGGGGGTCGATGCGGGGGATCTGGATGGGAACGGCCGTCCGGATCTTGTTGTGACGAATTTTTCCTACGAGACAAATGCGGTCTATCGGAACGAGGCGGGTGGATTTTTCCTGGAGGCAAGTGTGATCACCGGGATTGCCGGAATGTCATTACTGCCGCTGGGGTTTGGCACCCATCTGTTTGATTATGACAACGATGGAGACCTGGATCTGTTTGTAGCAAACGGACATATTTTCCCCAATGTGAAAGCGTTTTCTGCTGCAGAATCCTATGCACAGGCCGACCAGGTGTTTCAAAATCAAAACGGTCGGTTCGAGGCTGTAGACGCTGGTGTCGAAGCTTCTGGTGTCAGTCGTGGATCGGCAGTCGGAGACCTGGATGAGGATGGAGACCTGGACCTGGTTGTGCTACACTCAGGAGCACGCCCGCGCATATTTCGCAATGATGGAGGCAATCAAGGACACTGGATCGCTCTAAAGCTGGTCGGCGGGATGGAAAGGGTTCCAGGTGGGCAGAACGGAAACCTGGCATGGTCCAATCGAAATGGCATCGGAGCAAAGGTAAGGGTAAGCGCCAATGGCAAGACGCAGGTGCGGGAGATTCGCAGTCAGTCGGGCTATTTGTCGGTGAGCGATTTGCGCGTGCATGTCGGTTTGGGCGATGCAAAACAGGTGGACCGAATCGAGGTGAAATGGCCGGGTGGTCGGATGCAGGTATTGGAGAACGTCGAGGTGGATCAAACGGTGGTCATCGAGGAGCGTTGAGGGTATGCTGGAAACGATTGCACTTTTACATGACAGGGAACGGCTGAAGGGGCCGCACGATATTGAACTTCAGGGAGACCTGGCATTTGTGGCCGGAAAGTGGGGCGCTTTTAGCATCCTGGACGTGTCCGACCCGGAACGACCGGAGATTTTAGGGGGGATTACCGAAGGAATGGACGATCCAGAGACTGTACTGCCGGCCGGGGAGATTTGTTTTCTGGGCACGAACGATTTTTATGCTATTGACGTGCAGAATCCGACACGGCCGAGGATCTTGAAGCAAATTGCACACGAAAAGATCGCCGCCATTAACGGAATGGTGCGGTGGGGCGATACGATTTTGGCGGCCAATAAGCGCGGATTTATAGACGTTTTTGACGTGTCCGATCCGGCCGATCCCGTTTTTGTAGATGCTCTGGACACACAGGAACGGGGCGGACTGCTTTCGCCTCACGATCTGGATTTGTGGGGCGAGCGCATTTTTGTGGCCGATCAGCGGGATAAGAGTCCACTGAAAGGGCGGGTATATCGGTTTGCAGAAGGTGATGCTTTGTTGCCCTGCGCCGAGTGGGCGATTGAAGGCGCGATGGAAGGCGAGGATTTGAACGGTGCAAACCGGGTGGTGATGGATGGCGATTATGCCTATGTGGCGGCCAATAAGGTTGGGCGGATTGGGGTGATTGACATTCGAAATCCAGAGGCGCTGGTTCAGGTTGCCAATGTAGAGGTGGGATTTGTGTCGCCTTGTGGGATGACTCTTTCGGGGAAGGTGTTGTATGTGGGCACGGGGCGGCTGGTCGAGGCCCTGGATGTGTCCGATCCGCTGCATCCGGTTTCTCTGGGTTATTGCAACGTGTTTCCCCAAGAGGCGCGCGATAATCAGAACAACAGGCCGGGAGATGCGCACGATCTGGTGGTGAAAGATGGATATGTGTTTGTGACCGGGCAGAATGACAGTAGCCTGGGCGTTGTGAAAATTGTAGGCTAAAAAGCTTGCACAGAGGACATAGATCACAGAGAAAAGGAAAGGTTTCCTCTGTGATCTATCGGGTCTATTTTATTTCAGGAGGAGTTACACTATGCGCGAAGCCAATCTTCTCTGGGAACTGGATATCGAGGGTATTGGAGGGCAGATGATTTTAGCGGATGTGAATGGGGATGGGCGTCTGGAGATTTTGTTGCGGCAAAGCCCGGGGCAGTTGAAGTCAGATCTCTACATCAAGCGGGGATGGAATACGGACGAGGAACGGCATTTGTTCTGCATCACGGCAATCGATCTGGACGGCAACCGGTTGTGGCAGACAGGCGAGCCCCATCCAGGGGAAGATCCGTATTGTAGCCACGGGGGCAACGATTTTATTAGCGCAGATCTGGATGGAGACGGCAAGCCCGAGGTGATCTCAATTGTGTGGGACACGCTCACTGTGTTCGACGGAGAGACAGGAGCGGTGCAGGCCGAGAAGAAGCTGCCGGCGGACAATTTTTCCCAGGTGAAGGCGGGCAACCTGAAGGGCGATCCCACACGGCAACAACTGGTGGTGAAGGTGAACGACGCATCGTATCCCCCGTATGAATACGGCAATCCAACCTATGTTCTGGACAGCGATCTGTCGGAACTGTGGATGGCACCCCATTACCATGGATCGGGCCACGCTCCTGTGCTGATCGATGTAGACGGCGACGGGTGTGACGAGATGTTGATCGGGTACAATCTGGTGGATAGCGACGGTACCCTTTTGTGGTCGATTCCGGTGGAAAATGCGACCCAAGAGCATGCGGACAATATCAATCCGGTAGATCTGGACGGGGATGGGAAAATCGAGATTGCCTATTCGGGCAGCAAAGATTTTTTTGTGGTCAACACGCAGGGCGAAGTGATCTGGAGACGACCGCACGAGCACTCACAGAATACCACAACAGGGCGATTTCGGGACGACGTGGACGGGCTGACCATGATTTTGAACGAGAAGTGGATCGGGATGACGTGTTATACGCCCGATGGGCAGGCCTTGTGGCAAAAGCCGGGGGTGGGTTATGCCCAGCAGGTGGTGCGGGGATGGGGAAAGGACGGACTGGACCTGGTGATTTATGCGCCGGCGCTGAAGAAGCAGCACGAGGAAGTGCCCTACGACAGCGTGCCGGAAGACACGCAGCAGTACTGGCCGTTTTTGATGGACGGGGACGGCAACCGGGTGATGGAGTTTCCCTTTAAAGAGGATTACAACCAGCCCCGGCAAAAGATCCGGGGGTTTCGGGCTTACGATTATGGAATCGGGTACGGGGCGACTGTGGTGGACCTGGATGGGGATGGCAAGGACGAGGTGTTGATTTCAGACCGGCGGAAGATTCTGGCGTTTGGGCCTTCCAAGAGACCAGATTGACAAACTCTTTCCAAACTTTGAACCCTGATACGGGATCTATTGCCATGC
>JAPUJS010000609.1 GCA_027296045.1 bacterium
AAACCACAGTTCCCAGCACCTCCGGCGTTTCTTTCAGCATATCGGTTCCAAACGACGGGTTTTTCTCTTTCGCATATTCGGCCAGAACCACCTCTACAAAAACGGCAAACGACTCTTCCAGTTCCGGTTGCAAGTTTGCAAGCTGCATATTGACATGGTCGAGGTAACCCGGAGAATAGCTGCCAAATCGATAAATAATCCCGGAAAGTTCAATCACGGCAACTTTGTCTGTTTCCGCTTCTGTTTTCGCCTCTACCTTAAAAAACCAGTCGGAAGAGAGGTCATAGCCTTGATCTTTTTTCTGCCGGTTGCCGATCAAGTGGAACTTGATGGGCTTGAGCTTGTCGGAGCCTAAAAAACAAACCAAGCGCAGACTATCTTGCTGCCCGGCCGTGACCGTCGGCTTAAACTGGATCGTCAACGTATCCCGTTCACCGGGTTTCAGATCAAAAGGCTCAAAATTCACGAAAGAGAAATCCGAATGATCACCGTATGGCCCCGCCTCTTCAATCTTGATGGTCTCCTCACTCCGGTTGACCACCAAAACGGGCCACTCTGACTTCTGGCCCACAAAGCCAACCATCAGGCTTTCCATCCCCTTGGCCACAATGGGGATCAACAAAACGGAAGCACTCACAAAAATCGTTAAAATCGACACCAGCACCACTGCAACCCCCACCAGCCGGTTGATGCGATGCGATTCGATATAGTCAACCAGAGGGACCAGCAAATAGGACAAAACAAAAGCAATGCCGAAAGGCAACAGCGTGCCCCGAATCAGATAGAGAATCCATCCAGACACCACCAATACAGCAAAAAACAGAAGGACTCTCATCACCTGGGAAACGCCCATGCCGGAAGACTGGTTTGCATTCATCGTGTCTGGCCCCCTTATTCGGATTCTTCGTTCATCTTTTGCAAGGCGCTCACCTCTTCCCGAGCTGTCCGCAACCCTCGATTTGCCCGTCGCAGACGCTCTGCAATAACCTGGGATAGTTGCATCACAACCTTGACGCCCAGATGCGGTCGATTTTCAACCAGTGTCAGCAATCCGGAACGCGGAAAAAACATGACTTCTGTTTCCTCAACGGCTACAGCAGTGGCCGTTCGGACAGCGTCGTCCAAAAGGGCGGTTTCGCCAAAAAAACCGCCATCGCCCACCCGGGTTAAAACCAGTTGATCCCCCTGATCTACCTGAGAAATTTCAACCTCCCCGGCAATCACCACATACATGCCAACGCCCGGCTTTCCCTGTTCAAACACGACCTGCCCAGACTCAAAAGTGCATTTCTGAAGCACGCCTTCCAACTCTTTGAGTTCCCGCTTTTTCAAGTCCCGAAACAGGGGAACCTCTTTCAACCTGTCATATAAAGGAGAGTCCTGCCCCCTCCACTGCTGAAATAAAGCCCGCATCATACTGGCATCACCTCCTACAAAGAGTCATACGTCGGTTGACTTTCTGCAGCCATCATCTGGTCCCAAAAATCCAGAGATCGCACCCTGCGCCGGTTCTCAGTATGGTGCATCAAAAACCCGCGCAAAGCACGGTTCAATTCTCTGCGATCCAGCCTTTCAAACTGGTCCAGATCCACACGGTTGGGGCGGTGGATCTGAAGATGCTCCATAAAATGAACCGTCGTCTGCTTCAACGCCACGCCATCCTCCCGGTCTTTTTCGCAAAGCACCCCGCCCAGAAGCGGGCTAAACCAGACCCGATCGCCTGAAAGACGTTGTCCACACCGCACGCACCCACTCAGATGGGGACGGTATCCCAGGGCCGAAGCGGCCTTCAGCTGAAAATACCAGAGCGGCACTTCCAACCTGTTTTCCGGCACTATTTCCATCCACCGCAATACATCCAGCACCACGCTGAACAAGAGGGCATTGGGATCCCCATCTTCTGTCATATGATCCAGGAGTTCACAGACCGAACTGGCACATACCAGACGACGATACGATTGTTTAATCCCGTTAAACGTATAGGTAATATCGCCTTCCGTCAACGTCTGAAGATCCCGATTTTCCCGTTTGGAAAATAGAAACGTGCCCCAGGTCATCGGCTCCAGGCTTGCACCAAACTTGCTTTTGGGGCGTCGAGCCCCTTTCGCAGCCAGTCGCAACTTGCCATATTCGCGTGAAAACAGCAGCACCACCTTGCTTGTCTGGCTCATTTTAAAGCCGCGAATCACAATACCCTCTGTCCGACAGATCATGGCGATTTCTTGGGTGGATGTGGATAGACCATATAAACCGACTCGTTCTTCTTCACCATCCCGTACCGCTCGCGGGCAATTCGCTCGATGGCCTCCAAATCGGTTTCCAACCGAACAGCTTCTTGCTCCAGACGCGCGTTTTGCATTTTCAACGCCTGAATCTCTTCTGTTAACGCAGCAATTTGCTTTTCTCGATGCCAGATTTGGTAGAAACCGCTGTCTCCCCCTACAAACAGATAAATCGATAGAACAATGGGCACAATCAGCACAAACCGCCGGAAATGACGCCCCATCACAGAAGGCAATGCCGGACCACGGTAGAACGCCGAAGATGTTTGTCGATCTCGATTCGTCATATCCATCCAGATACACATCTAAAGGGTCAAAAGACCACCATATCGTCCCGGTGAATCACTTCTTTTCCCGTCGGGACATTTAAAATGGAAGCAACTTCGGATGTTTTTTTGCCCAAAATCCGCTTCAAAGATTCGGAATGATAGCGCACCAATCCCCGGGCGATCTCAACGCGATGACGATCTTCCACCCCAACCAGCTCGCCGGCATAAAACTCACCGACCACTTCCAACACCCCCGAAGGCAGCAGGCTTTTACCCCGAGCGCCCAACGCTTCTACCGCCCCGTCATCCACCACCACCGCACCTTTGCTTCGGGTGTTCACTATCCAGAGCTTCCGATCGGTCAACCTGCATTGATCGGCCAAAAACAAGGTGCCGATCTCATGTCCCGAAACAATATCCGTCATACGGGTCGTCAATCCGTTTGCGATGACCATCATTCGCCCTCCCTTCGTCACACTCTTCGCTGCCTTGAGCTTGGTGGCCATCCCTCCCTGGCCAACCCCACTGCCTGGTGCCCCGGCCCGACTCATTAATTCGGGTGTAATTTCGTGAACAACAGGGATCAAATCGACCTGCTCATTTCTGCCCGGATGGTCCGAGTAAAGCCCGTCCACATCGGTCAAAATAACGAGCAAACTGGCATCCACCATATGGGCAACCATGGCCGACAACCAGTCGTTTTCTCCAACCGACAACTGAAGCTCTTCCACCGCAACACTGTCATTTTCGTTAATGACGGGAACGGCCTGATATCGGAACAAAACATCCAGTGTATTTCGGGCGTTTACATAACGGCGCCGGTTGTCAAAATCTTCCGAAGTCAACAAAACCTGCCCCACCGGAATATCGTGCTCCCGAAATGCCAGCTTGTAGGCGTTCATCAACAATCCCTGTCCCACCGATGCCGTAGCCTGCAGTTCCGACAAATTCAAAGGACGTCGAGACAGACCCAACCGCCCCATTCCAGCCCCAACAGCGCCGGAGGAAACAACCGCAACCTGAATGCCCTGTTGCATCAACAAGGCAATATCTGCCGCCAGCGTTTCAATCAGCGGTATATTCAACGCATTGTCGTGTACCGTCACCATCCGGGTCCCTAATTTCACCACCACCCGGCGCACATCTTGAAAAAGCAGCTGACGGTCGATGTGATAAACGTCGTCCAAGCATCTCTCGCTTATGAAAAATCAACCGAAACACGGGGCCGAACCAGAATTCCGCGTTCTGAAAGATAGGCTTTGACCTCGGGAATACTATACTGCTGGTAATGAAAAATGGAAGCCGCCAGGGCCGCACTGGCCTGCCCGTGTTTGAACACATCGTACATGTGCTCGGGGCTGCCACATCCCCCGGAAGCCACAATCGGGACATCCACTCGTTCGGCAACCCGCCTGGTCAATTCAATATCATAACCATCTTTTGTGCCATCTGCATCAATGCTGTTCAACACCAGCTCGCCTGCACCCCGTCCAACCAGTTCTTCGGCCCACTCCAGCACATCTCGTCCCGTGGGAGTCCGCCCCCCATTGATCACAACCTCCCACCGAACCGTATCCGAATCGTCGGGGTCTGAGCGGCGGATGGCATCCACCGAACCCACAATGGCCTGGGAACCGAAGCTCTCGGCCCCCTGGGTGATCAACTCGGGCGTTTTTAAAGCCGCCGAATTAATCGACGCCTTTTCTGCGCCCCCTTCAATAATGGTCCGAATATCCTCAAACGTGCGAACCCCACCCCCCACTGTAAAGGGGATAAACACCTCTTCCGAAACCCGCCGAACCAGTTCTCCCACAATCTCCCGTTTTTCGGCCGAGGCCGTAATATCGTAAAAAACCAGTTCGTCGGCCCCCTCCTGATCGTATCGACGTGCCAATTCAATCGGATCGCCCGCATCCCGATCTGCCGAAAATTTCACACCCCGCACATTGCGACCATTTTTTACATCCAGACAGGGGATCAACCGTTTTGCCAGCATCCCGATTCTCCAAGTTACAATTCCGCAAAATTCTTCAAAAGAAGCAATCCCAAATCCTGGCTTTTCTCAGGATGAAACTGAACCCCGAAAACCCGGTCCCGACCGGCAATCGACGTATAGTCTACGCCATAATCCGTCAGAGCAAGTGTATCTTTCTCGTACACAGGATCCACATAAAACGAATGCACAAAGTAGAAAAAAGACCCATCCGGAACGCCTGTCAAAAGCGGTGTCTCTTGCTGGATATGAATCTGGTTCCACCCAATTTGAGGCACCCGTTCGCCTTCCGGGAACCGCCGAACCCGCCCGGGCAAGACGTCCAGCCCCCGATGGTTCCCCAGTTCCTCGCCTTCTGAAAACAACAACTGGAGTCCCAAGCAAATGCCCAGAAAGGGGCGTCCTTCCGAAATAGCTTTCACCATTGGATCGATCAATTTGGCAGCCTTCAGATTTGCCATTGCATCGCCAAAAGCCCCCACGCCGGGAAACACAATCCGTTCGGCCTGCTCCACCTCATCGACCCGGTTGGTAATCACCGCCGAATGGCCCACCCGTTCAAAACCTTTTTGCACGCTCCGCAAATTTCCCATTCCGTAGTCGACAATCGCAATCATTTGCTATGCCCCCAGTTCTTGCGATCGTTTGGTCGCCGCCTCAACCGCATTCATCAGTCCGGCACGCACCCCGCTCTGTTCCATCGCATGAAGCCCCGCAATGGTCGTCCCACCGGCCGAGGTCACCTGATCTTTCAGAATGGCCGGATGTTCCTCTTTTTCCAGAACCATTTTTGCAGCCCCCAGAACCGTTTGAACAGCCAGCTTGAGAGCAATTTCTTTGGGCAGTCCCATCTTTACTCCACCGTCGGCCAGGGCATCAATCACCAAAAACACATAAGCCGGCCCGCTTCCCGAAAGCCCGGTAACAGCATCCAATTGCGTCTCCGACAGAACCACAGGCGCCCCAACCAGCCCGAGCAATACAAGTGCAAGATCCATCTGGGACGCATCGACATGGGTGCCCGAACAAAGCGCCGCACCAGAAGCCCCCACACAGGCCAGAATATTGGGCATCACCCGAACAATGGGCAATTCTCCTAGCTCTTGTTCCAGAGCAGCAAGCCGAACCCCACCCATAATCGAAATCACAAGTTGAGAAGGCGACAACAGATCCTTAAAATTCGCCACCACAGAGGTCCATACCTGTGGCTTCACTGCCAAAATAATGACATCTTGATTTTCAACAATTTCCTCGGCTCGTGTATGCGTCTGCACCCCCAGGCGTGTTTCTTGTTCCAGCAAAAGCGCCTCAACAAGATCGACGGCCGTAATCTGCTGGGGGTCAATCTCTCCCGACCGCACCATACCTGTTATCAAAGCGTCCCCCATATTGCCAGCGCCGATAACAGCGATTTTCTGTTTGATCATGCTGCAACTCCTAACCCCTACGCATTCACATAGGTCAACCACCCAAACCGGTCTTCGGCCTTGCCGTCAATGATATCGAAAAATGCATCCTGAAGTGTCTTTGTGATCG
>JAPUJS010000061.1 GCA_027296045.1 bacterium
TTGGCACCCTACTTGGCTGCTTTCTGGGATGGGTTATTACAACCCTCTTGGCAGCCTTCTTGACAGCTTTCTTAGCAGGCTTCTTGGCAGCTTTCTTGGCAGCTTTTTTAGCAGCCTTCTTCGCTTTCTTTGCTACACGCTTCGCCATAACCTCTCACCTCCTTAATTTAAAATTCGAGGGCTGTGAGAAGTGCCCCCCCGTTTTCATCCTTGTTATTACGCCAAACAAAATTCAGCCTATATAAAAAGAATATAAGACTGTTACTTGAAAAGAATCAAGACCAAACTTGATTTTTTTGATTTTTTAAACGCAGTCTTAAGGCAAAGCTTCCAATACGACAGTCACTTCTGCTTCCGTATTATAAAAATGTGGCGACAATCGACAATACCCGGCTCTGGCAGCACTCACAATATTTCGTTCCTGCAATATTTGGAAAATCATATCGGCATCCATGTCCGACCGCCCAAATGAAACAATTCCCGACTTTTCTCCTTCCCGTCGGGAGCTCACAACCACATATCCCTTCTCCTTCAACCCGTCTGCCAATCGATCTGTCAACATCAACACACGTGATTCAATCACATCAATTCCCACCTTATGAATCAAATCCAGACACGCCTTCAATCCATAAATACCAACTGTATTTAACGTTCCCGACTCAAACCGTTGTGCATCGGGCAAGGGGGTCGGATCGTAGTCCAGATAATCTCCGGGGTTGATCACACTCGCCCAACCCAACTGTGTCAACTGAATACGCTTCATCGCCTTTTTAGAACAATAAAAAATCCCGGCACCCTCTGGCCCCAACAACCACTTGTGTGCATCGGCCGATAAAAAATCGATCTCGCATTCTTTCACATCCAACCGAAGTGCGCCCAAACTTTGAATGGCATCCACAAAAAAAAGAATGCCATTGGCTTGGCAAAATTCCCCAATAGCATGCAAGTTGTGACGATATCCGCTTGCAAACTCAACAGAACTGATCGAAACAATCCGGGTGCGCCCATCAACAGCATCAAACAGCATCTCAATCGGAATGCGCCCATCCACCTCCGAAACCATGCGGGTCTCAACACGCTTTGATTTCAAATTCCACCACGGATACACGTTGGCCGGAAACCCACGTTCGGAAATCACCACATTGTCCCCGGCCCGCCACCGCAGGCCGTTGGCCACCGTCAAAATGCCTTCTGTCGTATTTTTGACAAATGCGATTTCGGAAGCCCGGGCGCCTATCAATCGGGCAGCAGCTTTTCGAGTACGGGCATAAATCGTATTCCATCGATCCGAGTTTACAATGCCGTTTGAGGCAACATCCCGCAACTGCTCCTGCATCGCTCGCTGCACCGATCGAGAAATCGGCGCTACAGCCGCATGGTTCATATACACCCACGACTCCGTCACCGGAAACGCTTTTCGAATCGCGTTCAAATCGATCATTCCCCACACCTCCAGACCCCAGTTCCGAGGGCTTGTAGGCTATCGCTCAGAACCCGGAACGTTTACTCCAGCCGATAATTCGGAGCTTCCTTCGTAATGGCGATATCGTGCGGGTGGCTTTCTCGCACCCCCGCCGTCGTGATCTGGACAAACCGACCGTTCTGGCGCAGTTCATTAATGGTTCGAGTGCCGCAATATCCCATGCCCGAACGCAGTCCACCCACCAGTTGATAAATAAATCCGGACACGGACCCCTTGTAAGGCACCTGCCCCTCAATCCCTTCTGGCACCAGCTTGTTTGTTTCGATCACATCGTTCTGGAAATATCGATCCTTGCTGCCGCGTTGCATCGCGCCCAAAGAACCCATGCCCCGATACACCTTAAACGTCCGCCCCTGATAAATAATCGTCTCCCCCGGGCTTTCATCTGTGCCGGCAAAAAGGTAACCGATCATCACCGAATTGGCACCGGCGGCAATTGCCTTGGTAATATCGCCCGACTGTGTAATCCCGCCATCGGCAATCACCGGCACATTTGCCCGGCTGGCCGCCTCGACACAATCCAAAATCGCCGTGATCTGCGGAATGCCCACCCCCGCAATCACCCGTGTCGTACAGATCGCACCCGGCCCAATACCCACCTTGATGGCATCGGCTCCTGCCGAAATCAGGTCTTTGGCCGCTGCGCCTGTTGCAATATTTCCGGCGCACACATCCACATCGGGATAGGTCTCCTTAAATCGTTCTACCGCCTCCAGCACACCCCGCGAGTGCCCGTGTGCCGTGTCGATCACAATCACATCCGCACCCCGATCCACCAGTGCCTCAATCCGCGCCTCCGAATCGCCGCTCATCCCCACAGCCGCACCGACGCGCAACCGACCCAGGTCGTCTTTGCATGCATTGGGATACTGAATTTTCTTTTCAATATCTTTGACCGTGATCAACCCTTTTAGCTTGCCCTGTCCATCCACCACCGGCAACTTTTCAATCCGGTGCTCCTGCAAAATTTCCTGCGCCTCTTCCAGTGAAATCCCCAGCCGTGCCGTCACCAGTCCCTTCTGGGTCATCACTTCACTCACCTTCCGGTTGGTATTTTTTTCAAACCGAAGGTCCCGGTTTGTCAAAATGCCAACCAAACGATTTTCGTGATCGACAATCGGCACGCCCGAAATTCGATATTTTTTCATCAAATCCAGTGCTTCATGCAAATAATTATTTGGCTCCAGGGTCACCGGATCCACAATCATCCCGGATTCCGACCGTTTTACTTTCTCCACCTCATCGGCCTGCTCTTCCACCGACAGGTTCTTATGCAAGATGCCAATCCCACCCTCCTGGGCCATCGCAACAGCCAGTCGGGCCTCTGTCACCGTATCCATGGCTGCGCTCACCAACGGAATATGGAGCCGAATGTTCCGGGTCAACTGCGTGCCCAGATCCACCTCATGAGGCAACACTTCGGATTTATCGGGCACCAATAATACGTCGTTGAAGGTTAGTCCTTGCTGCACGACTTTATCCGACGGTTTGTCCATTTGAAACCTCCTTTAAAAGAAAAGAAGTGATTCCTTACATATCCAAAATTCGAAACAAAAATCCCCTTGACACGCAGACGCATCAAGGGGTTCAAAAACCCACGCTTTTGGTCACACACCCATCCCCGGGGTTGAGAAGAGGCGCAGGCCACCTCTTTCGACAGAAGCAGCACACAATCAAGGGGTGTTTGACCATCCGAAACCTCATAAATCCGGATCTTCATTTCAAAATGATTGGATCAAATATACGGTTCTCCCTTCATTCTGTCAACCGTGTTTCCCCAATTCTTAAAGGGCCAATGAGACGCTAATAAACGCAACAGGAATGTTACATATTGACAGAAGATCCTTCACAAATTATAATTTGGGCAAACCCTATCCTCTTGAACCGCAAAATTTTACAGAATTCAACCCACTATGTCCATTTTTTATCCCATTTTGCTGCTTGCACTGGTCGTAGGTCCTGTTCTCCTGGCCTGGTTGAAAGGCGACCAGATTCTGGACCGCCTGGCAACCACCAGAAACCATCAGAAACAGCGACAACGACGACGGACCACAACCGCCTTGCCCATCCAAACCGATATCACCCAGACTTTGCTATGTGTCGAATCTCGGCGAGATCACATCGACAATTCTATCGGCGAAAAGCTGGCCGCCTTCCGAGAAATTTCCGAAACCTTCCGCAGCCCAACTTCCCAGCAGACAACGGGAGTCGCCATAGATGAGATGGAGCAAATCCTATTGGCCAGAGAATCCCAATTCAATACCTATCTGGACATTGCCTGTCTGCAAAGCGAAACCATCGATCTGCTGACCCGGGAAATCGACCTCTTAAAACAAATGGCCGAAATCCCTTCCCAAACACCCGTCCCTCGTTCTGCTCCTGCAACCTCGGTAAGTGAACGCCTCCTCCAAAATCTGGAGCAGGCACGTAAAAAACGCGTTTCCATCGACCGCAAACTGAACAACCTCGGCTCAAAGACCCAATCTCCCCCCACAACGGGTACACGTTTTGATACCACACTTGAGTAGATATATTAGTTCATTTTAATTTCTTACTTGATCACTATAAACTTTTTTTATATCAATATCTTGCACAATTTTTAGTACCGGAAAATGGTAGGAACTTTCAAGCCCCTTCTGCCGTCATAAAATCGGAGCAGATTTTACCTTGACATCTATTTTTCGATTGCTTAGATTTCTGACTCATTCGTCAAGCTTATGGAAAGATGTGGTTGATTTTTACGGTCAAGATCTGGCTTCATTGTTTGGAGACAATTACATGAAGAAGTCGATACTTTTTGTCATGCTCACAGGGCTTCTGCTTGCAGGCGTTGTTCCATTGGCCAACGCCCAGGAAGACAATGACGAAATCCAGATGACCAAAGCCGATTCTGTCAAACTTTCTGGCAGGCATCTTTCATTTGGAGGTCGCTACTTAAATAGCAAACAATACGAAGATGCCGAGATCCAATTGAAAAAAGCCTGGGGCTACAATCCCACCCGATCCACCACCGCCCGCTATCTGGGCAAGCTCTATAAAGAAACGGATCGCCTGGACGATTCCATCGAGTGGTACAAAAAATCCACCGAACTGGATCCCAAAAGCAAATACGCCCGTGGCGCGTATCAGGTGATGACCGAACTCTATATCTACCAAGAAAACCGGTTGGAAGCCATCGAGGCCTATAAAACCCTGTTGAATGATTTTCAAAATAGCACCGAACAAGAAATCCAGATCCTGCACGGCCTGGTGAGCCTCCTCATCGAAGAAAAAAACATGGAAGAAGCGCTTGAATATGCGAAACTCTGGGGCGAACTGGCCCCCGACAGCCCCGACGTTCGCGACATGATTGCCAAACTCCATTTGTCCACCGGGGAGGAAGACGCCGCCCTCGTAGAAATTGAAAAAGTCCTCGAAATGAATCCCAAGGACTTTGTAACCCTGGAAAATTTGGCCGGAATGTATGCCAATCGGGGCGATTCGAAAAAAGCCTACAATGCCTACCGAAAGCTCCACAACAACACACCCGACAACTATCTCTACATCGACAATCTGTTCAATCTCGGCAAACAACTGGGAAAATCCGAACGCTCTCAAACAAGCCTGCTCAACAAAATGGTCAAGCTTCAACCCAACAACTTAAGTGTCATCGAGCAGTTGGCCGAAAAGACAGGCGGCATCTATATGATCAACCGGGGGCTCAAACAGGATGCCAGAAACGGCAAGCTAAATTACCTCAAAGGCCAATTCTATTATAATAAATGGAAAGCCGCCAAAGCACTTTCGGATTCCACCAACGCGATGAAATACTACAGAATCGCACACAAAGACCCCCAATGGGAAGGCCTGGCAAAGCGAATGATTGATGAAATCGATCCGCCCTTGACCGTAGAAGAAATAGCCAAACGCGCGTTCTTCAAAGAGAAAGCCAAAGAGGAAATAAAGCAGGAGGGAAAGAAATAACCTGGATCCTAAGTTTGGTCTCTTGAACCGGCCTTCGGGCCTTAGATCAGGAGTTTGGACATATCGGGAAAGTCTGATTGGGCTGTTGGGGGAGGGGGAGGGAATGAATCCGTCAGGATCTATCACCAACACTTCTAAAAAGGGGATGATACATGGTTGATCTGTTTAATGATGGTGGCATTTTTATGTGGCCGCTACTGTTCATGTTCTTTTTCGGTATTGCCGTGGCACTGGAACGCTTCTGGACCTTGAGCAAAGCCCACATTAACTCCAAAGAGTTTATTGCAGAACTCCAGGAAGCCTTAAAACAGCGGGGTCCCGAGGGGGCTGCTGAGATCTGCTCCAACACCCCCGGCCCCGTGGCTTCCGTGCTGCACGCCGGTCTTCTTCGCCTGGATCGGGGCATCGAGCACGTTGAAAAAGCCATCGAAGAATCGGGTGCCGTCGAAATGGCCTTCCTCGAAAAGGGGTTGGTCTGGCTCTCCACCGTGGCCAACGTCGCTCCCCTGGTCGGCTTCCTCGGCACCGTGGCCGGTATGATCCAGGCCTTTAACGACATCGCCAAGGCAGGTGACGTAGACCCGTCTATCGTGGCTGGCGGTATTTCTGTGGCCCTGATCACCACGGCCTCCGGTCTGGTTGTTGCCATTCCAATTCAGACCCTCTACAACTACTTCTTATCCAAAATCGACAAAATCATCATTGACCTGCAGGAAAGCTCCAACCAGTTTATCGATGACCTCATCCAGCTCGGCTACGGCGAGAATAGGGAGGACTAAGCCATGGCAATGACAAGGAGGGAAAAGCCAAATCCCGAGATCCCAACAGGGACCATGGCCGATATGGTCTTCCTCCTGCTGGTGTTCTTCCTGGTCACCACCACCATGAACCAGGACAAGGGCATCGGGATGCAGCTCCCACCCGCCGGAGAATCCAAGAAGATTCAGAAGAAAAACATCTGCAACATCTGGATCAACGTGGCCGGCGAGATTCTCATCAATTTGGAAGACAACGTACCATTGGCCCAACTGCGCGCCAACCTTCAGCAACGTTTGAAGGCCAACGACAAATTGATCATATCCCTCAAAGCAGATGAGGAAACATCCTACGACAAGGTCATTAGTGTCCTGGATAAGATTAAGCTTGCCGGTGCTACACGCATTTCGCTGGCATCCCCCGAGCACTAAAGTCTTCCAGGACAGGAGAACCATTGCATGCCTAATTTTAAGAAAAAAGGGAGGGTGACCCAGAGCATACCCACCGGGTCCATGGCAGACATCACCTTTTTGCTCCTCATCTTTTTTATGGTCACAACCGTATTCGTGCGCTACCGGGTCCAGGGCATTATCTTGCCGCCGGCCGAAAAAATTGAGGAACTCAAAAAACGTCGCCACATCAACTACCTGTGGGTCTCTGCCGACCACAAAATCTACATTGACGATAAACTGGCCAACGTAGATCAGATCGCCGGAATCTTCTATGACCGGCGTGTCAAAGACCCCCGAATGGTCGTCTCCCTGAAGTGCGATTACCGGGCACCGTACGGCCTGGTTTCCAATGTCCTGGAAGAATTGCGCAAGGCAGACGCCCTTCGCATCAACTTCGCAACCAGCAGAAAGAGGTGATCGACAATGGCAATGGTCCGTGACAAAAATCCTGAGGCGGATCTCCGAAGGACGTATAACAAAGTCTTTGGCATCTGTGTAGGAATCACCCTTGTATTTCACACAACAGTAGCGGTCCTCTTTCCAACCTTTGAAGTCCGGGCTTCTTCCCAGAAAAAGCAACAGATTATCATCGAAACAGTAGACATTCCGGAAACCCGACAGATCAAGCGTCCGCCGCCCCCACCCAGACCGGCCGTGCCCATCGAAACCGAGAGCGATGACGTCCCGGATGACGTCACCATCGAAACCACCGACCTCGATTTCGACGACGCCATAGTCGACCTGCCGCCACCGCCACCGCCGGGATCCGGGGAAGAAGAAGAAGAAATTCTCGAATTCTACCTGGTGGAAGACAAACCGATCCTGATCAAGCAGGTCGCACCAAAATATCCCGAGATTGCCCGCAAGGCCGGTCTGGAGGGCAAAGTCTTCCTGAAATTCATGGTTGCAAAAGACGGCCGCGTCAGCACCGTAACCGTGCTCAAAGGCCAGGAAATTTTCCGGCAATCCGCCATCGATGCGATCCTACAATTCAGATTCAAACCGGCCCAACAAAACGACAAACCGGTCAATGTCTGGATGACCCAGCCCATTACATTCCGTTTGAACTAACACATTGCATAGATCATATAAAAAGCGGGAGGGCCACCATGGATACAACAATGGTGGCCCTTCTTTATAAGAATACTTGACAATACTTAGAAAATTACACAATATATATGGCTGAGAATCTGCTGTCCCTGAACCTTCATTAGTCGTCAGGAGAAAAATCATGCGCAATATCCTCGCCGCCTTGCTTCTTTCCCTGTGCTTTGCCGCTACGGTCGCTGCTCAGGGTGTTTCACCCGAATCCGCTGAAAAATACAATGCGGGTCAAGATTTATTTAAGAAACGCCGCTATCAGGAAGCCGTCAAAGCCTTCGAAGAAGCCGTCAGTCTGGACGCTAAAAATGCCCAGGCCTACCGCGCGATGGGCAAAGCTTATCAGAAAATCAGAAGCTATGACAAAGCCATTGAAGCCTATCAAATGGCCACCACCGTCAAACCCGATTACACGGCCGCCTACCTGGAAGTGGGCGAACTCCAGTTCCAGCGCAAAAAATATGTAGACGCTGCCCAGAGTTTTAAAAAGGTTCTGGGGATCGATCCCGGTTTTCAGGACGGAAAAGCTCGAAAAAATCTGAAAGCGGCCTACATCAAACAGGGAATTATGTATTTCAGACAGAAAAACTACAAAAAAGCCGCTGTGGAATACCAGAATGCATGCCAGGTAGACCCCTCCGATGCAGCCACTTTCTACAATCTGGGCCTGGCCTACCGAATGTCCCGGGAGACCAAGAAAGCCCGGGAAGCCCTGAGCACAGCCATCGAATTGGACCCCAAATATGTGAAAGCCTATCGGTCCCTGGGAGATATTCACAAAGTCACCCGCAACAACACCCGGGCCATTAGAAACTACAACAAAGCCATTGAACTGGGTCCCACGGACAAGAAAAATGTGAATGCCTACCTCAGCCTTGCTCAAATTTATAACCGGCTGAAACAACCGGCCAAGGCCGTTTCCGCACTCAAAAAAGGCGTTGCTGCTTTTCCCAAAGAGATCAGACTCTACAGAGCCCTGGGCCTCTCTCACGCCAACCGGAAACATTTCAAAAGCGCTGTCAGCACGTTTAAAAATGCCCTGGCAATCAAATCCGATGACACAGAAACACACTATCGGATCGCAGACGCCTACCTGGAACTCAAAAACTTTCAGACATCGATCACCCACGCCAAAAAATCGGTAAGGTCCTCCAAATGGAAAGTCCCGGCCAACGTCATTCTGGGCGACTGCTACGAAGCCCTGAAGCAAAAAGAAAAAGCCATCGAACACTACAAAAAAGGCCTGGGAGATCCCCGCTACAAGAAATACTGCGAGGATAAAATCGACCGCATCCTCAATCCAATGGGTGGTGAGGAACAAACCGGCGAAGAATAATCCAACACGTCAGGTCAAATGGTGGTCAAAAGGTGGTTGAGGGGGCTCTTGGGAGTCCCCTCTTTGATTTTTTGCCCTATCTTTCTGGCGCACAGCAAATTACCCCTTTTTTTTACAAAACAGCATTAAAGCCCGACCCAAATTGGTCGATAAAAATAGAGCGTTGAAATATCAAAAGATAAGCGAATTTTGCTTGTGCCAGATATGTTAACTTAATATATTGTTAAATAAATAGATAAACACAAAACCTCTCTCCCCCACCTCGAGGTACGTGTGATGGCAGAAGAAAGAGAACAGGAAGAACAACCCCTGGACCAGGAAACAGTGGACCAGATGATTTCCCAGGCATCGGAAGGGGACAACGCCGACCAGTTGGAATCCCTGCTGTCCGACATGGACGAACCCGAATTCGAAGCCTCGGAAGACACGGCGGAAAACGCCGATATGGATGCCTTGGCCGACAACATGGAAGCCGTGTTGGATCGTCTGGAAGGCGATGAAGCGGGTGAGGACGACGTGGATCCTGACAACCTGCTTTATCAGGCAACTCTGGCAGATGCAGAGCGTGCACAAAACGGTGGGCTCGTTGACGAAGCAGCAGAAGTCGATGAGACGACCGAAACAGAAGAGGCAGAGAACGAACTCGACGCATTAATTGAAGATCTCGATATGGACAATACGGCTGACGAGACGGCTGAAACCGAAGAAACAGAGAACGAATTCGACAACCTGATTGAAAATCTCGAAACAGAAGAAGAAACAGAAGAAAGCGACCTCGACGCGCTCCTCGAAGACATCGACACAGAAGAAACAACAGAAGAAACAACAGAAGAAACAACAGAAGAAACAGAAGAAACAACAGAAGAAACAACAGAAGAAGAAACAGAAGAAGAAACAGAAGAAGAAAC
>JAPUJS010000610.1 GCA_027296045.1 bacterium
CTGCCGGTGAGTCCTTCGAAGGCTTCGGCACCGTATCGGGCGCGTTCTCGGGTAGCCATAGAGGTGTTCCTTCTGAAATGGAATTCATTCCCGTGTGTGGGTCTGTTCCGCCGCAATTCGGGCTTCGTGGGGCCGATCTCCTACATGATCCTGCAGGACCCACTGATCGCCGGAAAGGACATACATGACGGGGGTGTCGCTGTCGATCCGTCGGGCGGGTGTCCGGCCAATTCTTCGAACAGGCATGCCCCGGTCGTACCACCAGTGGTCGTATTCGACGGTTTGGCCTTTCTGTTCCTGGTGGAGGATCATTTCTGTGACATTGTCTTCCACGTCGAAATATTCTGTACTGAGGTGTTTTCTGTTGCCGGTATAGTACTTTCGGCAAAACAAATGACCCCGATGGTAGGTGCACTGGCGGGTGGGAACCCCGGCGCCATTGAGGTCGTGACGGGCAGTGAGGCTGCCCCAGGCGTACCACTCGCGGGCAATGGGACCGTCGTAGCGGTGGTAGATGGCCCTCTGGGCATTTTCAGATTGCATGCTCTGGACGAGGTCGACGGTTTCGCCGTCGACAAACCAGCGGTCATAGGTCCAGGAGAAGCCGGCCGGGGCATCGTTTAAAATGACAAGGGTTTGGCCGCCCTGAAGATCCAGGGTGTTGGACTGTTTGCTTTCGATGCCGCAGTTTTCTACGGCCACTGCCGTATAGGTTCCTGCTTCGGCGATTTCAAAGCTGGTGGGTGCGTGCACGGGTTGGTCGGTGATGCGTTGTCCGTCTTTGAACAGGTGGTAGCCGAAGGTCTCGTAGTGGCTCTCGCCGGGAATGAGTTCGGGGCCCGTTTCAATTTGTCTCAGGTACGGGCGGTCGGGCAGGCGCACGATGACGGCCCAGATGTCGGTGGATTTCTGGCGTATGAGGGGCGAGTCCAGGCTGCCAATGGTTTTTTCCAGACCGCTGTCGGGAAGCGACAGGGTTTTCCACTGGTCTTCGGGGATGCAGCGGGCTTCGAAGGGAGTGACGGCCTCGCCTTTGGCCAGATCGGAATATTCGTGCAGGCCGAATCCGCTGGTATCATACCGCTTGCGTTCCAGGCCCTCGAAGCTGGTGGGTGTTTTGTGGGTGTAGCCGATGACTTCGCGAAACACAACGATTTCGCCGGTCTCCGGGAATTCTTCGGTGGATTGGACTTCGACGCGGGTGTCGGTCGGGGAGGCGCTTTTGGTGATGAATGTGACGGTTCCCTCTTTGAGATCATAATTGCTGACAAAGCAGATTTTGGTTCCGTCGGGACTGCCCTTGGCGTCGGAGTCGTAGGGGCCGGAGTTGTCGCCGATGTGGGACGGATAGCAGATGATGCTCAAATCTTCTAAGAGATACCAGCCGTGGCCGGAGCGCAGGTCGGCCATGGAAAGGGGCTTGTCGCCGACGACGAAGCGGCCGTTTCTCCCGCAGGGGGAAATATCCCCGGTACGGATGTTGGCCAGGAAGTGCAGGCTGCTGGGAAAGGGCTGGTCCCATTTGCGGCCGCGGACCTGGCTGTTGCCCAACAGGTAGTATGCTCCGTTGCCCAGCCAGGATTGGTGACAGCGTTCCAGAGTGACCGAGCCGACCCGGATGTTGCTGCCGTCGATGTCGCACCAGTATCGGGTGGCCGAAAAGGGGTCTTCCTCCCGGTTGGGCACGCGGGCGAAGACGACGTTGTGCTGGGGGTTGGCGATCCACTGGAAGCCGCCGTCCATGCCGGGGATGTATTCTCGTTTGGCGTTTTCCTGGATGCGAAAGCGGTAGCTTAAAAAGGGGGAGCCCGATTGGACCCGGACCATGCCGAAGAGATAGGTGTCGTCATGGCTGATTCCGCCCAGGTTGGTGAGGCCGTGGCCCAGGAGGGTTTTGTGGCCGGTTTCGACATCCAGCCACCAGACTTCGGTGCCTTCTGCTGCCGGATCGCCGTCGACAAAGCGGATGTAAAAGAGCCAGTTGTGATCGTTGGCCCAGCGGGGGTGCTGGCCGTTGGCGACTGTTTGGTCTTCTCCGGTGTGCAGGTCGAAGACGTGGACTTCGGAGGCTTTTTGGTTGCCGTAGCGTTTTCCATCGGAGGCAAAACGGGTGAAGCAGACGTAGCGTCCGTCCGAGCTCCAGCACTGGCAGTTGTGATAGTTGGCCCAGTCTCGAACGATGGGATCATTGGTGAGGTTGGCCACACCGAAGATGTTGCCGCCCTGGACAGGTTGGGACCAGTCGAGGGAAGAAGCCATAGGTTTTCTCCACGATTGAGGATTAATCCGCCACTTCGCCCAGATGCTCCTGCATCCAGAGTTTCAGGGGCACGTCCTCATCTCTCGGCGATGTGTAGCCAAAGCCGCCGTTGGCGCTGGATCCTAATAGTTGTTGTCGAATGGGATCGAGCTGGTTCCAGATGTGGCCGGCTGTGACGTTGTCGCGAGGACGGAGCCATCGATAGCTGTATCCGTAGAATAGCACTTTTCGGATGTGGTCGGAATGGTTCGGGCTGGCCGAGTGCCAGAGCCGTCGGTCGAAAAAGACGGCCGATCCGGGCGGTGCAAGAATGGGCGTGGTGCCTTCGGGATTTGTAACACCGTCTTCCGCAAATTCGAGCTTGTTTTTCAGGTGGGTGCCGGGGATGACGTGGAAATTACCACTTCCTGGTTTGGAGGTGTCGCTGATAAAAAAGGCGATTTTGAGGGAGACACGGGGTCTCGGGTTGCCTTCCAACTCCCGGTTCAGTCGGCCAGAATCTTGATGAAACCGCAACCGTTGTTTTGGACCGCGTTCTTCGACGGGCAAAGGAGGGGTGTAGCGATAATCGGAGTGGTAGAGCTGAATATTCCATCCCAGAATTCCGCATACTTTCAGGATCGTTTTGGGCCAATCCAGCAGGGTCAAGAAGATCGGGTCTTTTCCGATAAAGTCATGAATGCCCAGTGCTTCGTGCGGGCCCTTCCCTTTATACGGTCGGTAGACCGTGTTCAACTGGTTCATGACGGTTTCTATTTTTTTGACCAGGTCAGGGGGCAGGGCGTCTTCTACCATAAAATAGCCCTGTTCGTCGAACGCAAGGCGCTCGGCCTCGGTGAGCGGGTGGTTCAGACAAGATAGATCCATAGAGCATACTCCTTGAAATCCATTGTTTGGATAGGGTTAATCAAACAGTGCCTCGTTGGCCATTGTTTCCAGGGCATCGCCCATGACTGCGATGACTTCCTGGATGTCGGCTTCTGTGTGCGAAAAATTGGTATAGTAGACCGAATAGGGGATCACGCCCCGCTTGAGAAGTTCGGCCTGAAAACGGGTGAGCAGGTCGCTGCTATTTGAATGTTTGAAGGTGAGCATGCCCAGGGGTGGCAAGCCGCGAAATTTGGCGGGCGCTCCGAGGCGCTGGCAGTGTTCGTGGAAACCCTGGTGAAGTTGTCTGCCGCGAACCCAGAGTGTGTCGATAACGGGTTCGGTTGTGTAGAAATTGATCACGGCTTTTGCGGCGGCAAGGGCGAGGGTGTCGCCGCCGAAGGTAGAAGAGATGATGACGTCTTTTACACGGTCCATTATTTCTGCTTTCCCCAAGTAACAGGCGAGCGGCATGCCGTTGGAGATGCCTTTGGCAAAGACAGCTAGGTCGGGCGTGACGCCGAAATATTCCTGGGCGCCTGCTATGGCCAACCGGAAGCCGGTGACGATTTCGTCGAAAATTAAAAGGGCACCGTGTTGTTCGGTCAGGGATCGGAGGTCGGCCAGGAAGGGGTCGCCTTTTTCGATGTCGCCATAGCTGCAGGCAACGCTGACGGCGGCGATTTGATCGGGATGGGAGGTAAAGGCTTCTTCAAAGGGGGTGACATCGCCCCAGGGCAGGGATTGGGATAGATTTCGAACGGCTTCGGGAACGCCTTTCCGCATGGTGTTGATCCAGCCGTGGTAGCCACAGGTGAGCAGGATTTCGCGACCGGTGAATCCTCGGGCAAGCCGGAAGGTGGCGGCCATGGCTTCGCCACCGGTTTTGAGAAACCGGACCCGATCGGCGCAGGGGATGATCTGGATGAGACGCTCGGCTACCTCAGCTTCCAGGGGGTGGGGATAGGGAAAGACAATTCCGCTTTCCAATTGTTTGCGAATGGCTTCGTCCACAGGGGGGAAGCAGTAGCCGAGGGTGACCGGGCCCATTCCAAATCGAAAGTCGATGTATTCGTTGCCGTCCAGGTCCCAGACCCGGCAGCCTTTGCCGCGAACAATACAAGCGGGTTCGATACTTCGCAGGGCTTCGCGAGGCGCTTTGGAGTGGGTCTGGGTGCCCATCGGGATGGCATCCAGGGCACGATCGTAGTGGGCCCAGGATTGTTCGACGGTGCGTTCGGTCTGAACGGACATGACAGCAGACTCCTTGTGATCAGGTGGTGGTGTCGAAGGCATTCGCCCACCAGGAAGCGAGGGTGTTTTTCGGGTCGGGTGTCAGACACAGGTTGTGGGACACATCGGCATAGGCATTTCGGGCAGGTTCGTAGATCCGGTGTATTGCTTCGGGTGTGACCGGACAATTTCTTCCATCCACCAGGCCTTCCAGGCGCAGAGGACGGGGCACAAGAGTTGCAGCGATATCACACAGGTCGCCTGCATTCAGAGCGCCTGGAACGGTGGCATCGTGTGGGATGTAGCAATAGCAGTCGTCGAAAAGCGACTGAAAGCCTGCCAGGGTGTTTCGGACCAGTATTGCGTCGATGTTGTCTTCAAAGAGGCCACCCAGGAGGGCCAGCAAGCCACCCAGCGGCTCGGATGTAGTGGGGGCTGTATCGGACTCGAGCAGTGGGTCTGTAAGGGTCGGTGGGTTTTGGGAGACAAATGCATCGCCCCAGAGACCGAATTGGGAATCGGGATACCGGTGTTCCAGGTAGGCCAGGACACAGCGGAGGTCTCGGAGCCGGGCACCGAGAAGGGATTGACCGAGCATCCATTCCGTGGCTGAGAGGGCAGAGGCGGAACTGCGGGGGTGACGGAGTCCTTCCGGGGCGGTTTCTCCTGTGCCCCGGAGGTCGGGCAGACAGACGGCAATGCCCTGGTCGAGGAGTGCGGCAAGTTCGTCGGCGCGGTGTTGGAGGAAGGCCGCTTTGCCGGACTGGGAGAGGGCAACGATGGTTGATGCAGATCCCTCGGGCCGGAACAGGAGCATCGGGACGAGGATATGGGGTTCGACTGTGAGCACCAGGCGTTCGAGTCTCACGGGTCCGAACTGTTTGGGTTTGCAGGGTGTGGCAGATGGGAACCCTATCGGTTCGATATTGCCGAGCAGGTTTGCCCAGTGTTCTTGAAGAGACTTACGGGGTGATTTTGAAAGGTTTTTCCGAACGGCCTGAATCCGTTTTGCACCGAGGTTTCCCAGCAAGACGTGGGTTGGTTCGAGGGTTTCTTTCCGTTCGGGTGTGAGGCTCTGGAGCTGTTCGTCCGGGTGTCGTTCCTGCACTTCCTGTTCCGGAGGCGCGATGCCGAACCAGCGTTGCAGGGCCGTGTAGATACGTTGGCGATGGATGGCACCGATGTTATTACAGTGGGTCGCTTCTGGAGGTCGGCCTTTCAACAGGCCGGCACCAAGGGCGTAATCCAGGTGGTCGGGCACGCCATACCAATTGTAGATCGTCTTCAGACGCTGCCACACCGGATCTCGATCCTGGTCCCAACTGAATTCGTGGGCGTATAGGAGGTGACGGGGGGCGATGGATCCGACAATGACCCAGGGGAGAAAACCATCCCGGCCACTCAGGCGCAGGTTGCGGGTGGACTCCCAACCGCCGCTTCCCAGGTAGTTAAAGGTTTCTTCGGCATTTTCGGGAAGCGGGTATTCGGTTTCAGGCTGGGGACCGCCGAAGTTGAAGGGAACGGCGCAGCTAATACGGGTGTCGAGGGCGGCTGCGACGGCTGCGGGATCTCCACCGCCGGCGACCGAGCCCATGACAATGACTTTTTCGGGATCTGCGCCTTTTTGGGACAGCAGCAGATCGATGCCCCGGGAAATGTCCCACACCATCCAACCCATCAGGCTGTCGCCGATGGTGTGAAGCTGAACTCCGGTGATGGACCGGAACCAGTAGTCCTGGCGGTGGCCGGGGAGATGAAAACCCCGATCACCGTAGCCGAACTGGTCCATGACCAGGACCAAACAGCCGGAACGCGCCCACAAGATGCCCATGTCTTGCAGCTCGCCCTGGACTTTGGGGTTGTGGTGGCTGTGGACAAGCAGGATGACGGGCATGGATTCTTGCAAAGGCCGGGGCAGATAGAGATTGGTTGAGACGAAGACACCGGGACGGCTTTCAAAAACCAGGTTTTCGATGCGGTAGCCTTTTCCTTCGATGTTTCCAGAAATTTGGACGTTCAGATCATCCGGCGGGTCTGGAAAGTCGCCCAGAGAGACACGTAGCGCTTCGATCCGCGGCTGGACAAAGGATTCCCAGTCGACGCGGTTTTCCATTTGTCGCCAGGCTAGCCGGTCCTGCTGGTTGACGGTCTGACAGCGCCTGGAGGCGTGATCCCGAAGCATTTGGCTCAGAGATCCATCCACGAAGAGGTTTGGATCCAGGCTATGCAATGTGTTGGCGTCCACAGCGTCCATTCTATCTCCGAAAGGAGGATGTTCGAGGTGGGGATCTACTGTAGCCAGATTTGCAAATCCCTCGATGAGGGGGTTTCGTCGCGGGAATAAAATTGCTCGGAATGCATCAGCCGGTCGAGCATCAGGCCTGTGTGACGGTCGATTTCTTCCCGGTAGGCCCCATCGCCATAGAGGTTGCGCTGTTCGTCGGGGTCTTCCTGGAGGTCGTAAAATTCGGGTGTGTTGTCGATGCCCGAGAAGATATATTTGTAGCGATCGGTCCGAATGCATTTGCTTTTCTTGGACCGGTCGTTGACCATATACTCGCAGAAAACGGAGTCCCGAGGTTGGCCCGTGCCTTCCAGGATGGGGCGAAGGCTCTGGGCAGACATCTGCTTTGGAAGTTCGACGCCGGCGTAATCGAGGAAGGTGGCGGCCAGGTCGGAAGTTTCAACCAGGCCATCGATTCGAGGGGAAGCGACTTCCCCGCCGGGTGGGACAACGATGAGGGGGACGCGCACGGCTTCTTCGTAGAAGTTGCCCTTGCCAAAGAGGTTGTAGTCGCCGGCCATTTCGCCGTGGTCTGATACAAAGGCAATGAGGGTGTTGTCGCGCAGGCCCCGTTCGTCCAGGACCTTCAGGAGGCGGCCGACCTGGTCGTCGATCAGGCTGACCAGGCCCCAGTAGTAGGAGATCCAGCGCTGAATGAGGGTCCTGTCGTTTTCCCACCGGCACTGGGGGCGGCCTTTGGGAGAGGCTGGAGGGTCATCGGTCCTCTGTTTGGGCATCGGCATTTCGTCGAAGGGATACATTTCGGTATAGGGCCTGGGCGGGTCGATGGGGCCGTGGGGGCCGCAGAAGCTGCACCAGAGGAAGAAGGGGCTGGAGAGGGGGTAGTTGAGGAACTCGATGGCCTCTTCAGCAATCCAGTAGTCCACGTATTCTTCCAGGGGAAGGACGTGTTCGATGGCGGTCATGTGGGCTTTGTATTCGGGCTGTCGGCGCTGTTTGTAGAGGGCTTCGTAGCCGCCGGGATGCCGGGTTTCCAACCAGGAGGCGTAGGTGGGTCCAAGGGGGCCGGGGCCCAGTTCGGAGCCTTCGGACTGGACCCAGCGCGAGCCTTTGCCGCCGGTGAGGCGTTCGTAGTGAAATCCCTTCTGGGGCATCATGTGCATTTTTCCGGTGGCCCCGGTGCGATACCCGGCTGCCTGGAGGCGTTCCATAAAGGTGACTTCCCAGGAAGGCAGGCCGGGCGTGAGGTCGATTTCTGCCTCCATATAGAGCACGCCGTGCTGGTGGGTATACCGCCCGGTTTGCAGGCAGGCCCTGCTGGGGATGCAGACGGGGTTCTGGATGTAGGGGCGTTCGAAGAGCGTGCCGCTTGCGGCCAGTGCATCCAGGTGCGGCGTGCGGATCTGGGTGTTGCCCGTTGCGCCGAGGGTGTCGTAGCGCTGCTCGTCGGTGGAGATCAGGAGAATGTTGGGTTGGTCAGCCATAGTACCGTCCTTTTTAAGAAGCATAAGAAATTGGGCAATCAGAACGCAGCAGGGTTCGATCTCTACCACCGGTGTACATAATGTCCCTGTCCCGGAAACCAGATGGCGTCCACAAAAAAGGAGAGCGACACCCCCAGGCCGTAGCCGAGAAGCAGGCCGACAAAAAAAGGTTGAAACTTGCGGTAGGTGGCCACGCCTCCGACTCGAATCACCAGCAATTTGAAAAACCAGACCAGAAAGATGGAGACCTGGTTGCTTCGGGCTACGTTTGTGCTGCAAACGGTCAGGCCGATGGGGTGAAGGGGCCATCCGGGACATCGATACTGGAGGAAGGTGAGCAGGGCCATAATAGCGCCGCCCCCTCCGAAAAACGCCAGGCGGACCCAATCGGTGTCAAACGGGTTGATCATTTTGGACATGATGACGGGATAGATCCGAGATCTGCCCGAGCGGAGGGGAATGTCGTTGGTGTTGAAGGCACCGTATTCATAGCCCAGGGGGATGACATAGAGTATAAAGGTCAGGCAGCCGACGATCAAGCCCAGAAAGACGGCCCAGAGGAGCCGGCGTTTATGGGTGGTGATGAATTCTGATAGTTTGGCAATGTGAATAAAGGCGGGCATGAACAGGCCCCGGATGTAGTTGGTGAGGGTATAGGAGAGGGCAATAGATGTCATCGTTGCCGAGGTGAGGTTGCTGGCACCCAGCGTGTACATGGTAAATACCTGGGCGCTGATAGGGGCCTGGACAAAGAGGATACCGGTTTGAGCAACGATTCGGGCGACGCCTACGTAAATAACAAAAGTTCCGAGCATGTAAAAGAGTACAGCCTTGAATTCCATGCCGGATTGCAGCAACCAGATGGCGATGAAGACCGTGCCGATCAGGGTTCCGAAGACGGCCGTGCGATAGGAGAACATTTCGGTCCGGTCATCGATTGGATGATCGGGATCAATGGCTTTGAGGAAGACGTTTTTAAAGTGGGTTCGACCGGTCCAGAGGCCCCAGAAGACGAAGACGCTCATGGCACCGAAGCAGAGCCAGCCAGCTCCGGGGAAGGCGAGTGCTCCGTAGGGATCGCCTCGGGAGCCCATGTTGTATCCAATCCGATTTAGAATCCCGCCCGGGAGCTGGTAGAAGAGCAGGTGAAAAAACCACATGCTGAAGAGGACATCGAGGTTTGCGAAATAGGCGAAGCCCATGACGTAGATGTTGAACCGGGGGTAGATCGGCGGAAAGCCCCTGGCAAAGTAGAAGAAGGGGATGGCAAGCTGGATCTGGGGGATGATGGGCCAGAAATAGTTGAGGATGTTCCAGGAAAAAATGCCAAAGGAGAGGAAGAAGCCGACCCAGAACAAATTGCCCCGGGGGAAGGTGGGGCGAAAGCCGGGGGCGTCGGCATCGGTGACCAGGTTCAGGGTGGGACTCAACAGCGCAAAGGTGAGCCGTTCGTGATCGGACCACTGGCGTCTGAGGAGGACGGCGATGCAGGCCGAGACAAAGATGATGGCCGCTATAAAGATGAGCCACCAGAAGAGGGGGGCGATCCAGACATCCCAGGGCACGGGGGCGGGGGTGCCTTCAAAGAAGCCGCGCATGGCCTCGTTCTGGTTGGACGGGACGAGCCAGGTGGGGAGGTCGTCGTGAAAATATTCGGCCCACCGGTTTTCGGGCGTGGCGAAATAGTAGGGGCTGGCAATGGCCCCGAAGAGAAAGCCCATCAGACCCGATCCGGGGACCACGCCTCCTGCAAGCCCCATGGCGGTGATGACCAGGAGTTCGGAGGGGGAAAGGGCGGAAGAGGGACGCACCCATTTGATCAGCGGGTTGAGCAGGAAAAGGACGGGGATGAAGAGAATGAAGAGGGCCACGGGATAGTGGCTGAGGTTCATCCGGGAGGCCAGGACGATATATTCGGAGTAGGGCATCCAGACGTTCATCAACACGACAACGCCCAGGCCCAGCACGACGGACCGGGAGGTGACGCCCCGGTCCTGTGCGGTTTCGAGGGGGCTTTCTGCGGAATCGGCGATTTCGGTCTGTTTGAGTGCCATATGATTCGGAGATGATGCAGGGGGTGAGGTTCAGCGGCTCTCCGCCTGCTCCAGCCAGATGGGGCTGGTCCAGGCGCGCTGGCCGTCCTGTTGCCGGAGGCGAAGATAGCAGTAGTAGATGCCCAGAACCGAAAAGGGCAGGTCCAGGATGCCGTCCAGGGTGATGTGTTGTTGTTTGGGCGTGAAGGTCCGAGCCAGGGATCCGTTCAGCATCAGTTCGACCCGGTCGATTTTGGCAGTGCCCAGGATTTCTGCGGTAAATGCGTAGTCAGAGGCCTGAACAGTACTGCCCATCGGGTGATTGTTGATCCGGAAGTCGATGTAGATGCGAGCACCGGTGGTGGCATAACAGCGGCGTTCCA
>JAPUJS010000611.1 GCA_027296045.1 bacterium
ACGCCCGAATTCCGTCTGCTTCTGCCCTCGCAGTCCGACTTAAATATCGACCACGGTGCTGCTGAATATATTCAATTCCCTGTAGAATATTCGCTTCTGTCTTTTTCCCAAAGCCACTCAACTTCTGAATCTCACCCGCCTCACAGGCTTTCCCCAATGCATCTACATCCGAAAGATTGAGCTGTTCATAAATGGATCTCACCCGCTTTGCTCCCAACCCCGGGACCGCAATCATTTCCAACAAGCCTTCTGGAATTGATACAACCAGCTCGTCGTATCCCGGCATTTGGCCGGCCTCAACCAGGGTCTGGATATTGACGACCATCTTGCTCCCGATCCCCCGCACAGAATCCAGAGTCCCCTGCTCCAGCAATTCTGTCACCGACTCTGGTAGCAATTCCACCTGCCGGGCTGCATTGGCATAGGACCGAATGCGAAACGCATTTTCCCCATTCAACTCCATCAAGGTCGCCATTTCTTCCAGTGCCGCTGCAATATCTTTGTTATTCATCCGTCCCCTCTTCCTGGCCACGGGTTGCCCCCACGTCATCCAACAGCCGGTTGTTTGCCACAATATTAAACGGCGTCATAGCCAGTGCAATCAGATTCACAACCAATGTAAGAATCGCCAACCCTTCGTGGAGATAAGACAAGATGGACCGACCGCCTTCCAAACCGGGAATCAACAATGCCGCGTGCGCCCCTCCTCCGATCATACCGGCGACCATGACCAAACAGATGCCGAAAAAAAGCATATAAAAAAACCGCCCCTTAAATGCCCGGGCCCGCCGGAGAAATTCCGGATCCAGGTTTCGCTCTTTCACTTCCTCTTTGATGGCCGATCCCGTGCCCATAAAATAAAACATGGTAGTTGTGTGTGTCAGAATCGTCAAAATCACAGTGACCAACCCCACCTTCACATGGGTGGCCACCTCCACGTGATACCCATAATGAGCGGCATAGCCCATGCCAAAAGTTCCCAACAACATGGGCAATGTCACCACCCCCAATGCCAAAACCAGAGCTTGCATAGTAGACGCCTTAACTCCCTCGGAAGGCCCCGGATCTCTCCACGCCTGGCTCATCTCGACCTCCTGCTCAAACGGTCAAACCCTGTGGCGAAATAGACCCAGGGAACATCCCGAAATTTTAGTGGACATTTATCGATCACACCCTATTTTGTACGCCCCGGTTCGGCGACAAAAAGAACCCCTGCAATATAGACAGAGATTTCATATCCGTCAACTTTTCAAAAAAATCCCATTCTATTTCTATGAGCCAGAAACTTTGTATCGCGGTGGCAGGCCTGGGCCGCATTGGCTGGAAATTTCACTTCTTCCAAAGTACTGATTGGCAATTAAACGGGGAACTCGGCCATGAAACAACGTCTCGACAAAACCCTCGCCACAAAACCCATTGCAAATGTCCCGGAAATCATCCAGGCAGGACGGACAATCCGACCTGATCTTCTGGCGTTGGGAACGTGAAGGCGAAACGACCTTCAACGGTTATGTGACCGATGCAAAAGGCGCAGTCATCCGCCGCCAGGGACGTCGTATCACTTACGCTGGTGGCATCGAAGGTACGTATCTGAAGGGAAAAGGTGTGGACCTTTCAGGTGACGGTCTGGTAGAATAACATTCAGGAAAATTTTAAAGGTACCCCATATGGACGTCACTGAAGCCCTTCGCCAACAACGCCACCGGTGCATGTTCCTCCGGGAGCGCCTCCAGAAACTTGGCGATCAGCATTATGATGCTGATGCAGCCCTCATCGTTCGCCAAAACCCGTTCTTCCCCCGGTTCAACGGTCACTCTGTGGGCCAGCAATCCCTGGAATATGCCCTCTTACTCCTGCACTCAGACGACCGCACCTACGGCACCGACGATGCCGGAGTAGCCAACCGGATTCTCCGAAAAATCCTGGACTATCAGAACCTGGACCCGAGTTCTGAAACCTACGGCAACTTTTACTGGATGACCCACTGGGACCGGGTCAAAGATCAAAATGCCGTCTCCTTCCTCACATCCGGCCTCATTTATGCCTATCTCAATTTTCCCGACAAACTCCAGGACAAAACCAAAACCGCCCTGGAAAAAGCTTTCCCGGATCTCCTGGCCGGCATCCGCAGCCACAAAGTCCGCTGGCAATACACCAACATCTTCTTCCTGAACCTGGGCGGCCTAATCAGCCTTTTCCGCGTGCTCGACGACCCCTCGATCCATCAGGAAGCAGAAAACGATTTTCAGATGTGGCTGGAAGGCACCGCCGATGACGGCTTCCACGAATTCAACAGCCCCACTTACACGCCCGTCACCCTCTACGGTCTGGAATTCGCCTGGACAAATACCCCCGACAAGGCTTTCCGTACACAACTCGAACGCACGATGGACCTCTTTAATTATCAGCTTGCCCTGAACCTGACGCCCACTGGCTTCCTGGGCGGTGCGCCGGCCCGCGCCTACCAAAACGACGCTCTTTACGGAACCGGCTGGACGGCCTTTCACGCCCACATCAAATTCGGCACACCCTGTCCGGTACTCAACGCCGACACAGATTCTACGATGTTCGCCAACCTGACCCTCTCCGACTACGTCCCCCCCAAGCCGATTCGCACTCTGGCGACCGACAAAGCCGGGGCAACCGAAATCCAGGAACGGACCGTCTCCCTGGGCTCTCGTCGAACCCACCTGATGACCCCGCACTACAGCCTGGCCTCTCAAAGTATGGAACGCGTGGGGGGTCACTCGCCGCCTTCTTACGTCCTCCTGGTTCGCAACGCCCCGGACTTACGCAAGAGCGTGCCTTTTCTCCCCGACGATACCTTCATGCACCAGCCTGGCGCCACCTTCCAGTCCCGACAGATCGGCAACCGGATTGTCGGCAAACTTCAATACAAACTGGAAGAGCGTCAGCGCTTCCTGGACGACCCGACCTACATTTGCCGTCCTTCAGTCCTCTTTGGATTAAAAGAATCCATCCGGGAAGTCCGTGTCGGCAATGTCGACTGGGCCGGTGGCGACGTCCAGCTCCTTCCAGGCCAAAGCGTTGCTGTCTCCTACGGCGATCTCTATCTTGGCGTCACAACGCTGCCACTATCTGAAACCGGTGAACCTGCCCCAAACCGCCTCCTGCTCACCTACACTGAAGATGGCGAACTCCGTTTGAGAATCACCATTCACGGTGGACCGGATCTCTGTCCTGAGAATAATCCCGTTGATGTGCTCACCTTTATCGAAACCAGGATATCCGGGGAATCTGACACACTCGCCGATTTTGCCCGAGACCTTGCCGCCTGGCATCTGTCAACAACCGAAACATCATTTTG
>JAPUJS010000612.1 GCA_027296045.1 bacterium
GGATGGTGCCCGGGAAAGATGCAGAAGTCTTTTGCCAGACCGGGGATGAACATGTGTGGGCTCTGGTGCCCCGCTCTGGGGGTGGGTTGTATGCGGCAACCGGAGGGGGTGCAGGACGTATTTTGTCGATCTCGTCAAAAGGCGAGATCCGTGTCGTTTACGAAAGCAAAGATTCTAATATGGTATCTTTGGCGGTTGGGGTGGATGGGGCGATATATGCAGGAACCGATGAAAACGGCTTGATTTATCGGATCCAGGGCAAATCGGTTGATGTTTTGTACGACGCTGGAGAAAAGGAGATCCATTCCCTGGTGGTCGGACCGGGCAATATGCTGTATGCCGGGGCGATGTCGGGCCGTGCAGATGCCAAGGGAGGCAAAGCCCAGGATAGCGCGCAGAACGGCAAAAAAGAAGGGTCGGTCGTGTATGCGATTCGGCCTTCGGGCTCTGCTTTAAGGATGTGGGAGGTGGAAGCGCCCACCCTGTTGGGCTTAAGCGTGGAAAAAGAGGGTGGGTTGACGGTTCTGGTTGGGGATCCGGGCCGGATATATCGGGTGTGGGAAGATGGGACCGCAACGCTTTTGATGCAGATGGAAGAGGTCCATCCGTGGGTTTTGGCCGTTTCCAAACAGGGCGGGTTCTGGATTGGGTCCAGCGGGGCGGGCACCGTTTACAGGTTGGACAAAGATTTTGTACGAGCAGGTACGCTGACATCCGAACCCCACGATTTTTCCCTCGTGTCCAAGTGGGGGAAAGTTGCCTGGAGGGCCGAGACGCCTAGCGGGACATCGGTGGCGATCCAGACCCGATCGGGCAATAGCGCCAAGCCGGATGATACCTGGAGTGATTGGTCAGCAGAATTGACAGATGCTTCGGGGAGTGCGATTGTCAGCCGGCCAGCCCGTTTTCTCCAATATCGGGTACGTTTAAAATCCAAAACAAATCGGTCCACGCCCAGGCTGCGGGCTGTGACGCTTTCCGGATTACAGGAAAATGTGCCGCCCCAGATTCTGGCCATCCACATGGGACCCGAAGAGGCGGGTAAGAACGGGAAGGATTCAAAAAATGACAAGGGGACATGGAAAATCCGTTGGGAGGCCAGCGATGTAAATGACGATCGATTGCACTACGATTTGTATTTTAAGGGGCAAAATGAGACGGGCTGGAAATTGCTCCAGGAAAAATTGACGTCTTCCGATTATGTCTGGCACACAGAGTCGGTGCCAGACGGGACCATGCGGGTGCGGGTAGTGGCGTCCGATGGGTTGAGCAATCCCGATCCGTTGTCTGTTGAAAAGATCAGTGGCCCGTTTGATGTGGACAATACCGCACCTCTGGTCGAGATTCGTGCCGTAAAGCAAACGGGGGCCGGCAGGGTTTTGGTGGAAGGCCGGGTGGTGGATCTTACCAGTACGGTGCGCGAGGCGGCCTATGCGCTAAATTCGGAACCGTGGCAGGTGGTGTTCCCGATCGATGAGATTTTTGATTCTCCGACCGAGGCTTTGAAGTTTACGATTGCTTCCTTGAAACCGGGCGAATACACCCTGGTGGTGCGGGCAAAGGATATGCTGGGAAATATAGGGGTTGGAAAGACCCTATTTGTCGTGAAATAGCCTTCTGTCTTATGATGACCGATATCGATTATATGCGCCGAGCCCTCGAATTGGCCGCCCGTGGGCGTGGGCGTGTGCATCCCAATCCAATGGTGGGTGCAGTGGCGGTCCGAGACGGTCGGGTGGTTGGAGAGGGGTTTCATCCTGGGCCGGGGCAACCCCACGCCGAAGTGTTTGCGCTGAAGGAGGTCGCAGCCGGAACGCCCGGGGTGACGGTCTATGTGAATCTGGAGCCTTGCTCGTTTGTGGGACGGACCCCGCCTTGTGCGGATTTGCTGGTTGAAAAGGGGGTAACACGTGTGGTCTGTGCAATGTCCGATCCGGACGAACGGGTTTCGGAAAAGGGGTTTGCCAGATTGAAGGGTGCGGGAATCGATGTGATCGTGGGGGTGTTGGAAGCGGAGGCCCGGGCGCTCAATGCGGCCTATGTGAAGCACCGCACGACGGGTCTGCCTTATGTGACGCTCAAGCTGGCGCAAACGCTGGACGGACGGATCGCGACGGCGAGCGGGGATTCGAAGTGGATTAGCTCGGAGGCTTCCCGGGTTCGGGCACATCGGTTGCGTGCAGATGCAGATGCGATTTTGATTGGCAGTGGCACGCTGAAGGCCGACGATCCCGAATTGTCGGTACGCCATGTAGAAGGCGAAAGCCCTGCGAAGATTGTACTGGATAGTCGGTTGGAGATCTCGACGGGGGCGAAGGTTTTTGAGGGTGCACCTTTGTGGCTGGCAACCTCAGAGGGTGTTTCAAACAGGCGGCTTCAAGAGGTCGAAGCAGCAGGCGCAGGGGTGTGGGTGATCGGGGGAGGTGGCCGACCCGGCCTTCTGGATGTGCTGAGGCTTGCTGCTGATAAGGGGTATCTGCATGTGTTGATTGAGGGAGGGGGACAGGTGGCGGCATCGGCGCTTCGGGGGAATCTGGTGGATCGAGTGGCGGTTTTTGTGGCGCCAAAAATTTTAGGAGAAGGGATCTCTTCGGTGGGCGATCTGGGGATTGATCGGATCTCGGATGCCGTGGAACTGGATCTGGTGGAGGTGGAGCAGATTGGGAATGATTTGTTTTATGCAGCGGATGTGGTAGGGGCGACAGAACAGCAGGGGTGACGTGTTTCGCAAGGGCTAAGGAGAAGCCGTCCTGTTCGACCTCCGGGGGCTCAAGGAATGTTCACGGGCATTATCGAAGAAATTGGCCGGGTGCGATCTATTGAGAAGCGGTCGGGATATCAGCAGACGATCCTTCATGCTGCGCTGGTGCTGGAAGGGATGAAGGTAGGGGATAGTGTTACATTAAATGGTGTCTGCCACACGGTTGTTGCCTTTGATACACAGGGGTTCACTGTGGAGTCGGTCGCAGAAACGTTGCAGCGAACGACTCTGGGAGACATTCGGGTTGGAGATGGGGTGAATCTCGAACGGGCGTTACAATTAGGGGACCGATTGGACGGGCACCTGGTGGCCGGCCATGTGGATGGAGTGGGTCGGGTGCTGGAACGGCAGGTGGATGCAGACAATGTCAACCTTCGGTTCGAGATGCCAGAGCTTCTGGCACCCTATGTGGCGGAGAAGGGGTCGGTAACAATCGATGGAATCAGCCTGACGGTGGTGTCGGTCACGGCCCGTGCTTTTGGCGTAACAGTGATCCCGCATACGCTGGCTGTGACCATGCTTTCTGAGCGAACCGTGGGCGATCGGGTGAATTTGGAAGTGGATATGATTGCCCGATACCTGGAACGATTGGTGACATTTGGACGGGTGTCACCAGCGCAGGGATTGACAGAAGTCGCGTTGAAAGAAATGGGGTATGGAGGGTAGGATCGCGGAGGGCCACGGAACCCTTCCCGAGCCCCCCTCTTGACACAAGGAGTCTCTCACGTTATGGATCAGGACCAGGAACTTTCGTCTAAAATCGCTACTATAGAAGATGCATTAGAGGATATTCGGGCAGGGAAGATGGTGATTGTGGTGGACGATGAAGACCGGGAAAATGAGGGAGATCTGATTATGGCGGCCGAGAAGATCACGCCCAATGCGGTCAATTTTATGGCCCGATACGGTCGCGGTCTTATTTGTTTGCCCGCCACGCCCGAGCGGTTGGGGGAACTGGAACTGGACATGATGGTGAATACCAATACGGCGCTCCACGGGACCCCGTTTACGGTGAGCGTTGATGCGCTTTATGGGGTGACGACGGGGATTTCGGCTCAGGATCGGGCCGTGACGATTCGGAAATTTGTGGATCCGACAACGCGGCCCGAAGACTTTGGACGGCCCGGGCATATTTTCCCCTTGCGGGCCATGCCAGGGGGCGTTCTTCGACGGGCGGGGCATACCGAAGCGTCGGTGGATTTGGCCCGGTTGGCGGGATTGTATCCTGCCGGGGTGTTGTGTGAGATTTTGCATGAAGATGGGACGATGGCCCGGTTGCCACACCTGGTGGATATGGCCGATCGGTTTGAGTTGAAGGTGATTACGATTCACGATTTGATTGCCTATCGGAGTCGATCGGAAAAACTGGTGCGGTGTGTAGAAGAAGTGCATATGCCCACGCGATTCGGCGAGTTCAAGCTTCATCTGTATGAAAGCGACGTGGACGATCGGGAACATGTAGCGCTGGTGAAGGGCGAATTGTCGGGCGATGTGCCGGTGATGGTGCGGATGCATTCGCAGTGTTTGACCGGCGATACATTTGGTTCTCTTCGATGTGATTGCGAGGGCAATTTACACTCGGCATTGGAGATGATAGAACAGGAAGGGCGTGGTGCCCTCGTATATATGCGGCAGGAAGGGCGGGGTATCGGGTTGCGAGCAAAGTTGCGGGCCTATAAGCTTCAGGAAGAAGGGTATGATACGGTGGACGCCAATTTGAAACTGGGATTTAAGATGGACGAGCGGGATTATGGCATCGGGGCACAGATTCTCGCGGATTTGGGCATCCAGAAAGTGCGGTTGATCACCCGAAACCCGGCCAAGCGTGTGGGGTTGGAGGCCTATGGAATCGAGATTGTGGAACGGATTCCTGTGAAAGTACAGATCAACAAATGGAACCTGGCGTATCTGCGAACCAAGCAGGAAAAAATGGGGCATATTTTCAAGGAAAGCGACTTAAATTTGGGCGAGGACAAGCATGGCAAAGGTCTATGAAGGCAGTCTGTCAGCATCGGGAAAGCGATTTGGGATTGTGTTGGCCCGGTTTAATGCGTTTATCACCAAAGAATTGCTGGAGGGGGCGCAGGATTGTCTGAAACGCCACGGAGGCGATCCGGATGCTGTGGATGTGGTCTGGGTACCGGGGAGTTTTGAAATTCCACTGATGGCCCAAAAAATGGCAGAAAGTGGACGCTATGACGCGATCATCTGTTTGGGTGCAGTGATCCGGGGAAGCACGTCGCACTACGATTATGTGTGCAACGAAGTGTCCAAAGGGGTGGCAGCGGTTGGCCGGGAAACGGGCGTGCCGACGATGTTTGGGGTATTGACGACCGATACGATCGAGCAGGCTATTGAACGGGCCGGTACGAAAGCCGGGAATCAGGGCTGGTCGGCGGCTCTGGGTGCGATTGAGATGGCCAATTTGTTGACCGATTTTGGAGCGGGTGAATGACCGGATCCCGTCGCAGAGCCCGACAGGCTGTTTTGCAGGCCCTGTACTGGTCGGAAAGTTCGGGTGATTCTGTCCAGCAAACGGTACACACGATGGCCATCCGTACCGGGCTTTCTTCGGATGCGGCCGGATTTGCCGAGGCTCTGGGCCGATGCACGTGGGACCATCGGGAGGACATGGATCGATTGATTGAAGGTGTGTTAGAAAATTGGGATCTGGACCGAATTGCCCGAGTGGACCGCATTTTGTTGCGAATGGCCCTGACCGAAATTCGGCATTTCCCCGATATTCCGGTGAAGGTTTCGATTGACGAGGCCATTGAATTGGCCAAGACGTTTAGCGAAGAGAAGGCATCGGCGTTTATTAACGGTATTTTAGATGCCCTGGTTAAGCGGGGGGACCTGGAAGCCTAGGTCGGCTGAAAGGGCAAGGATGAAAATACAACCATGCGATTGGCGGTTTTTTCGGACATTCATGGGAACCTGGAGGCCCTTCAAGCGGTCTTAGAACAGATCGATCAACTGGGTGTGGATCGCCTTCTCTGCCTGGGCGATGTGGTGGGCTATGGGGCAGACCCGAATGCGTGTTCGGAACAGGTGTTCGAGGTTGCAGAGGTGGTGTTGATCGGCAACCACGATCGGGCGGCTTTGGGGCTGGAAGATACAGAATTTTTCAATCCGATTGCACTTTCTGCCATTCGGTGGACGGCCGATGTGTTGGCAAATGGACCTCTTGGCTGCTTGCGGGCATGCCCTTTAACCGTAGAAGAAGGCGATACGCTATATGCCCATGCTTCCCCCTTTGAGCCGGCGGCCTGGCACTATCTGCACGAGCCTCATGAGGGACGACATGCGCTTTCGTTAACAGAGGCCCGGCTGTGTTTTGTGGGCCATTCGCATCACGCGTTTATCTGTTCTGAATTTGGGGTGGCTTTGATTGGACAGGGCGAGGTGGCCCTCTCGCCCGACGATCGCTACCTGGTCAACGTCGGCAGCGTGGGCCAACCCCGGGACGGCGATCCCAGGGCGGCATTTTTGATCTGGGACCAGGAGGCTTTGACGGTGAGGCTCTATCGCACGGAGTATGATATTGCCACGGCTCAGACTAAGATCCGGGCGGCCCATTTACCAGGGGCTTTGGCCGATCGGCTGGGAATAGGGAGATGAACGGGGATCGCAAAGGGCCGCTGATCCCCCGTTCCTAGGCCCCATACATTATATTTTATCCGTGATTTTTGAAACCGGGTTAAAATGGAATGGTCTTACGAACGATCTTTTGAACCCATCTTGGAGAGAACAGCGTTATGATGGAACTTCTGGCCAAGATTTTTGGCACCAAGCACGATCGAGATATCAAGAAGCTTGATCCGGTTGTGGAAGAGATTAACCAGCATTTTGAGTCGTTTGCAGGGCTTTCGGATGCGGCGTTAAAAAAGAAGACCGATGCATTCCGAAACCGCCTTCAGGGGGCGATGAAAGACGTTTTGGATCAGATCAAATTTCAGCGGGAAGACCTGTCTAAAATGGGTCACGACGATCCGGAAAGGCAGATACTGCTGGACGAGATTGAAGAACTGGAGGCCGGGGTCCAAGACCTCGAACTGGAAGAGCTGGAAGCCATTCTTCCGGAAGTCTATGCCGTGTTCAAGGAGACCTGTCGGCGGTTTAAAGAGGCCGAAAAGAGCTGGGAGCGTGCGGGAGAACAGATCACGTGGGACATGGTGCCCTACGATGTGCAATTAACTGGTGCGACGGTGTTGCATCAGGGTAAGATTACCGAAATGGCCACGGGGGAGGGCAAGACGCTGGCGGCGGGGATGACGATGTATCTGAACGGACTCACCGGACGGGGCGTACATCTGGTGACGGTGAACTCCTATTTGGCAAAACGGGATGCGATGTGGTTGGGACCGGTGTATCTGTTTTTGGGGCTGACGGTCGGGGTGATCCAGGACCGGTCGGAAGGGGTGGAGGCCTATTTGATGGAGGAGGATGGGAAGGGCGGATATCGGATGCGGGAGTGCGATCACAAAGAGGCCTATCAGGCCGATATTGTGTACGGGACCAAGGATCAGTTTGGATTTGACTATTTGTACGACAATATGGCCGTGCGACCGAAAGATTTGATGCAGCGAGGGTATTATTTTGCCATCATCGATGAGGCGGACAGCATTTTGATTGATGAGGCGAGAACCCCGCTGATCATTTCGGGGCCGGTAGCCGATACCACGTCCCATCGGTATACGGAGATGCGCCCGTCGGTGGAGAAACTGGTGCGCGTGCAGACACGGGTGGTAAATGATATTTTGACGCAGGCAGAAAAGGAGTTGGAGACGGGCGATGAATATGAAGCCGGGACGCTGTTGCTTCAGGTGCAGCGGGGGATGCCCAAGAACAAGCGGTTTATGAAACAACTGCAAAACGAGGGGATCAAGCGGCTGATCAACCGGGTGGAAGCAGACTATATCCGGGACAAACGGACGAGCGATCTGGACACGGATTTGTATTTCAGCATCGATGAGAAGAGCCACATTATCGATTTGACCGAACGGGGTCGGGAGGAGATCAGCAATCAGCCAGACGATTTTGTGCTGCCCGATCTGGATGAGACTTTACAGACCATCGATGCCAACGAGTCGCTGACGCCCGAGGACAAGGTCAAAGAAGAGGACCGGGCCTATCAGGACTATGCCCAGAAGAGCGAACGGATTCACAGTGTACAGCAGTTGCTGAAGGCTTATTCGCTGTATGAAAAAGATGTGCAATACATGATGGACACAGGGCGAGTGGTGATCGTGGACGAGTTTACGGGGCGCCCGCAACCGGGTCGGCGGTTTTCGGACGGGCTGCACCAGGCCCTGGAAGCCAAGGAGCGGGTGAAGGTGGAGCGGGACACGCAGACGGTAGCTACCGTAACCTTGCAGAATTATTTCCGGCTCTACGACCGGCTGGCGGGAATGACGGGTACGGCCGAGACGGAAAGTGCCGAGTTGATGGAGATTTACAAGCTGGATGTGGTGGTGATTCCGACCAATGAACCCGTCCGGCGGGTGGATTCGGAAGACTTAATTTATCGGACCAGGCGGGAAAAGTATCAGGCCGTGGTCGACGAGGTCGAGCGGTTGCATGAAAAGAACCTGCCGGTACTGGTGGGTACGATTTCGGTGGAAACATCCGAGCTCCTGTCCCGGATGCTGTCCCGGAAAAAGATCAAGCATTCTGTGCTGAATGCCCGGCAGCACCAGGGGGAAGCGCAAATCGTGTCTCAAGCAGGACAGCCGGGGGCCGTGACGATTGCGACCAATATGGCCGGACGGGGAACGGATATTAAATTGGGGCCGGGTGTCGTCCAGGCACCCGAAGGCCACTATTGTGCCCTATTGGAAAATGCCAAAGACGATCGTCCGATGTGCCCGCATCTGGAAGCGTATGGATGTCGGGAGGATGTTCCGTGCGGGCTGCATATTATTGGGACCGAACGCCATGAATCGAGGCGAATCGACCGGCAGTTGCGGGGGCGTGCCGGGAGGCAGGGGGACCCCGGAAACTCGCGATTCTTTATTGCTCTAGAAGACGATTTGATGCGGCTGTTCGGCTCGGAGCGCATTGCCCGGGTGATGGATCGGCTGGGGGCCGAAGAGGGCGAGGTGATCGAGCACAGTCTGGTGACACGTTCGATCGAACGGGCGCAAAAGCGGGTGGAGGCGCGCAATTTTGAGATGCGCAAACACCTGTTGGAATACGACGATGTGATGAACCAGCAGCGAGAGGTGGTGTATGACCGGAGGCGGTATGCGCTCGAACAAGAAGATATTTCGGATCAGATTTACGATGTGATCGAAGAGACGGTGGACGGATTGTTGGAGGCCCATGTGCCCAAAGACGCCCATCCGGAAGACTGGAATATAGATGGGCTGATGGCCGAGCTGCGCAATCTCTTTTTGCAGGTGCCGGTTATTCCCGATGAGGAACTGCCCGATTTGATCCGATCCGACGGGCTTCGGGATCGCGTGTTACGGGGTGTGATGGATACGTATGAGCGACGCGTTCAGATGATTGGGGAAGAACGGTATCGGCAGATCGAGCGGATGGTGTATCTGGGCATTATTGATGAAAAATGGAAAGAGCACCTGCGCGAGATGGACGATTTGCGAGAGGGAATCGGTCTGCGAGGATATGGGCAGAAGAACCCCTTGGTGGAATACAAGCGGGAAGGGTTTGAAATGTTTGTTGCACTCCTGGACGATATCTCCCGGGAGACGTTGCGGACCCTGTATCGGATTTCGATTGAAGAGCGTCCTGCAGCCCGCCGTATGCAAACACCCGACCGGCTCTTACTGGTGCACCAAGATGCGGCAGGCATGGGATTTGAGGGCACGCCCGAGCCCGAGTCGCCGAGGGCAGAGACGATGACCAATGCGGCGGAGGGGGAAGCGCCGAAGCAGAAGCCGGTTCGGGTGGAAAAGAAGGTGGGGCGGAACGATCCGTGTCCGTGTGGGAGTGGGAAAAAGTATAAGCATTGTCATGGACGGGGATGAAATTTTTCGAATAAAGGGGGATCCATGAAGTCGCGTGAAGATTTGCTGGATGAAGCCCGGCAAAATTTAAAAGAAATGACGGTTCAGGAAGTGCACGACTATCTCGAAGGGGGTGCCGATCCCATTTTGCTGGATATTCGGGGGCTGGATGAGTGGGAGCGCGGGCATTTGAAGGGCGCGGTTCATATTCCCCGTGGCATTCTGGAAAATGAGTTGGAAGACAAACTGTCGGATAAGTCCAAAGAGGTGATTGTTTATTGCGCAGGGGGGGTACGATCGTTACTGGGTGGTGAGACGATGCAGGCGCTGGGATATGAAAATGTGATTTCGATGGATGGGGGGTACGGCGATTGGGAAGATGCGGGGCTTCCGGTAGAAATTCCACCTCTTCCGGAAGAGGAAGTTGCCCCTGAAGATCCGGATCTATTGGAGACAGAGCTGGCGCATCTGGAACGGGTCATTGCTGAAAAGAAAAAGCGTTTGGAAGCAGTCAGAAATAAGGCGTAAAAAATCTCGGACTGGGGGTTTGAGATTTTGGAATTTTGTTCCAGGATACCAGATCCCCAATCTGGAATCGCCTTTGCTGTTTTTCTGCTTGCGCAATCTGCGGGTTGCGTGTATATTTTGGCTCTGTGTTTAGCACTCGTTTAAAGAGAGTGCTAATACCTAATCGTAACATTGTTATTATATAAATACTTATTTTAGTAGGAGGGGTGAATTATGAACGTACGTCCTCTTGGCGATCGGATCTTGGTGAAACGGGTCGATGTGGGAGAGCAGGTCCAGGGTGGCATCATCGTTCCCGATACGGCCAGGGAAACGCCGCAGGAGGCCGAAGTGGTGGCCGTAGGGCCCGGACGGACCGATAAGAACGGTGATCTGATTGCACTGGTGGTAGAACCCGGTGCCAGGGTGCTGATTGGCAAATTTGCCGGGACGGAAGTAGAGATCGACGGTGACGAATATGTGATTGTGGCCGAGGACGATGTGCTGGGAATTTTGGAATAGAGCCTATTAGGAGGAAAATGCAATGGCAAAACAGATTGCTTACGGGATTGACGCCCGCGAAGAAATTTTGAAGGGTGTGACCCTGCTCAGCAAAGCGGTGAAAGCTACCCTGGGACCCCGGGGTCGAAATGTGGTGTTGGCCAAGTCGTGGGGCTCTCCCACGGTGACAAAAGACGGCGTAACGGTGGCCAAGGAAATTGAGCTGGAAAACAATTTTGAAAATATGGGCGTCCAGATGGTGAAGGAAGTCGCGACGAAGACGTCGGATATTGCCGGGGATGGGACGACCACGGCGACCTTGTTGGCCGAAGCCATCTACAAGGGGGGGCTCCGAAATGTGACGGCCGGGGCCAACCCGATGGATTTGAAACGTGGAATCGACGCGGCTGTTGAGGCGGTTGTGAGCGAACTGAAAAAACAGAGCCGGAGCGTGCAGGACCGCAAATCCATCGCCCAGGTGGGCACGGTTTCTGCCAATGGCGATTTGGATATTGGCAATATTATTGCCGATGCGATGGAGAAGGTGGGCAAGGACGGGACGATTACGGTGGAAGAGGCCAAGAGCATCGAAACCACACTGGATGTGGTGGAAGGGATGGAGTTTGATCGCGGCTATTTGTCGCCCTATTTTGTGAGCAATCAGGATGATATGGAAGCCGTGCTGGAAGACGCACTGATTTTGATCCACGAAAAAAAGCTGTCGAATATGAAAGACCTGCTGCCGCTTTTAGAAAAGGTGGCCGGCACCGGCAAGGCCTTGTTGGTGATTGCCGAAGATGTAGAAGGCGAGGCGCTGGCAACCTTTGTGGTCAATAAGGTCCGCGGCACGTTGCAGGCCTGCGCCGTGAAGGCACCGGGCTATGGAGACCGTCGTAAGGAAATGCTGGAAGATCTCGCTATTTTGACCGGCGGCCGGGTGATTACCGAAGACCTGGGCATCAAGCTTGAAAGCGTGGAGATCGACGATCTGGGAACGGCCAAGCGGATTGTGGTGGATAAGGACAATACCATTATTGTGGAAGGTGCCGGCTCTTCGAGCGATATCAAGGGACGGACCGATCAGATCCGGCGGCAGATTGAGGAGACCACCTCCGATTACGACCGCGAAAAACTGCAGGAACGCCTGGCCAAACTGGCCGGTGGTGTGGCGGTGATTAACGTGGGCGCTGCGACCGAGACGGAAATGAAGGAAAAGAAAGCCCGCGTGGAAGACGCTTTGCATTCGGTTCGGGCAGCCGTTGAAGAAGGCATTGTGCCGGGCGGTGGTGTGGCCCTGATTCGGTGCATCGATGCTCTGGACAAGACCCGAAGCCAGGTGAAAGGTGACCAGAAGACGGGTGTGGACATCCTGCGGCGGGCCCTGGAAGCCCCGACGAGACAGATTGCCGACAATGCCGGGGTGGAAGGTAGCCTGGTGGTCCAGAGTGTGCGGGAAGGGAAGGGCCCGTTTGGCTATAACGCTCAGACCGATGTCTACGAAGATTTGGTGGCCGCTGGCGTGATCGATCCGACCAAGGTGGTGCGGTCGGCCCTCGAGAATGCGTCGAGTATTTCCGGATTGTTGCTCACCACCGAAGCCCTGGTGACCGATAAGCCTGCAGAGGAAAAAGACGGCGGTCACGACCATCACGGTCATGATCACTTCTAAATGGTGTACCATAGGATTCATCCAGGGGCGACTTTCTGGTCGCCCCTTTTTTGATGTGTTGAAATGAAAGCTTGTTTTTTCTATATTATAACGCGATGTGTGACTTCTTTTCGTAACTCCTTGATTTTCAACCGCACTGATTTCGGCCTCGAATGAACCCTAAAAAATAACATATTGAAAATATACACTTTAAAAAAAGTCACCCATGACGTATATTATAATGATTTCAAGAGTCCGGATGTCTAACGAAACAGATCTTTCGATGTAGGGGATGCATGGAAGGGATGTATATGGAATCAATACAAGAGACGGGCGGTCAAGAAAAGCAGGCGGAAGTGCCTGCACCGGAGCAAAGTGGGGGTGTGGGGGAGGCCAAAGTGGTATCCCCTCGTCCTGCGAAGAAGCGTCGAACAGCGAAGAAGACATCGGCCAAGCGTGCGAAAAAGGCGAAAACGGCAGGGGAGGATGACGACGGTGTACGTATCGTGTCTCCCCGACCTTCGAAGAAGCGTCGAACAGCGAAGAAGACATCGGCCAAGCGTGCGAAAACGGCGAAAACGGTGGGGGAGGATGACGACGGTGTACGTGTCGTGTCTCCCCGACCTTCAAAGAAGCGTCGAAGTGTTCGGGTTAAAAAGGCGGAGAAAGCGTCTCGAAAATCCGAAACTACTGTACCAGAACCCACACAGGACCCGTCACAGCAGATGACCTGGGGACGTCGATCCCGGAGATCTGCCCCAATTGGATGGAAAGAACGGGCTGAGACGGATAGTCCCAGTCCTTCTGCTGTCCGATCGTCTGGTCCAACGGTGCCGTCTGAGCCGACAAAAGAAAAACCGCCTGCTTCTCCTGAACAGGCAAAGAGCGAATCGCCTGCTGCCGAACCCAAACCTGTTGAAGAACGGGTGGAAAAAACAGAGCGAGAAAAATCGGATTCTAAATCTCGTCGTTCCAATCGTCCCAGTCGTCCCAGTCGTTCCAATCGTTCGAGTCAGCCGAGTCAGCCGAGTCAGCCGAGTCAGCCGAGCCGTGCAAAAAGAGAACGCGAACCCGCTCGTCGAGATCGCCGTGAGGCAACCCCTGCCCCGTCAAAGACGCTTGCAGAACTTTTGGCCGAGACCTGGACCGAGGATAAGGCCCGGAAGTTTTTGAGCGAGGGGACATTTGCCCGCCTGGCCCCCGGATTGATCTCGGAGCGAGAGGAAACGCCCGATGCCGAAGCTTTGAAAGAGCTTTTGAAGGTGATCCGAAAGGTGTTAGCCGATGAGTGCATGGTGGCCGACGATGTGACCGATGTGATGCTTCTGGATATGGTGATGAATGCGATGGCCGATCGGTTGGACATTTATCGGCTTGAGGCGGGGGACAAGACACCGGAGGATTTGGAGGTGATTTTAGAACTTCGTTATAAGGCCGACAGGCGATTGATCGAAACGTTGAATGCGCTGAAGAATGCCTGATTCTGTAAGGCGGATTTCTTAGCAAGTAGGGGCAGGGTTGTTTTGCCCCTACTTTTTTTTGTTTGTCTACTTTTCATATTCGAGAGGATCGACAGCGTTGTTGCGATGAAAGGCATCCAGGCGTTCGACACAGGCGTCACAACGTCCACAGGCAGGACGGATGCCTTCGTAGCAAGTGTGGGTATGTTGATAGGGGACCTGGAGTGATAGGCCGATCTGGACGACTTCGGATTTCCATTTTTCTACAAAAGGTGTGTGGATGTGGACTGTCGTATCGTGGGGACCGCCGAGGGAAAGGGCAGTTTCAAGGGCGTCGTAAAAAGCGCGGCGACAATCCCGATAGGCTTTGTAATCGTCTTGGACGGGGGACAGATACAGGTGTTGGATGCTCTCTTGTTCCGCCCAGGCAGCAGCAAGGGTGACAAAGAGCAGGTTGCGATAGGGCACGACGGTGTTGATCTGTTGTTTATCGGCAGCGGCCGGGATGCTCAGGGCCTGGTCGGTGAGTGGATTTCCGCCGATTTGCTGGAGGTTGAGGGTTAAAACGCGATGCGATTGTGCTCCGGCCTGCTTCGACAAGGTGCGGCTGGATTTGAGTTCGATTTTATGACGCTGGCCATAATCGATGGCAACCGTATGGATTTCTGCAATGCCCTGATCTTTCATCCACCAAAGCAGGGTGGTGGAATCCATTCCTCCGGACAGGAGGAGGACGGCGCGTTGGGGGTGTGACATAAGCAGGACCCGATGGATAGAAATACAGGGCACGCTTCGGCATGCCCTGTATTTGTTTGGAATTGTGATAGGACCTATTTGTTTTCCAACAATTGATCCACGACTGCCGGATCGGCCAGGGTGGATGTATCGCCCAGGTCGTCTGTATCGTTGTCGGCGATTTTGCGGAGAATGCGGCGCATAATTTTGCCCGACCGGGTTTTGGGAAGTCCGGGTGCCCAGTGGATCACATCCGGGGTGGCTATCGGGCCGATTTCGGTGCGCACCTGCTGGACGAGTTCGGCTTTCAGGTCGTCGGTGTATGCTTCGCCGACGTTCAGGGTGACGTAGGCGTAAATGCCCTGGCCTTTGATCTCGTGTGGGAAGCCCACCACGGCGGCTTCGGCGACTTTGGCGTGGGAGACGAGGGCGCTTTCGACTTCTGCGGTGCCCATGCGGTGGCCGGAGATGTTGAGCACGTCATCCACACGTCCGGTAATCCAGTAGTAGCCGTCTTCGTCTCGCCGGCAGCCGTCGCCGGTGAAGTAGTAGCCTTTGTATTGCTGGAAATAAGTCTCTTCAAAGCGTTTGTGGTCTCCGTAGATGGTGCGCATCTGTCCGGGCCAGGGTTCGGAGATGGCCAGTATGCCGTCTACGCTGTTGCCTTCGACAACGGCTCCAGATTCGGGTTCGAGAACCACCGGCTTGATCCCGAAGAGGGGGAAGGTGGCCGAGCCCGGTTTGGTGGGGGTGGCGCCAGGCAGTGGGGAAATAAGGATGCCGCCGGTTTCGGTTTGCCACCAGGTATCCACAATAGGACAGCGACCCCGGCCCACATGCTCGTGATACCAGCGCCAGGCCTCCGGGTTGATCGGCTCGCCCACAGTGCCGAGGAGTTTGAGGGAGGACAGGTCATATTTTTCGGGCCACTGGGTGCCTTCCCGGGTGAGCGCACGGATGGCTGTGGGAGCGGTATAGAACTGGTTGACTTTGTATTTGTCGATGACCTGCCAGTAGCGACCCGGATCGGGATAGACAGGCACGCTTTCAAACATGACGGTGGTGGCACCATTGGCCAACGGGCCGTAAACGATATAGGAGTGACCGGTGACCCAGCCGATGTCTGCGGCACAGAAGTAGATGTCGCCGTCTTGATAGTCGAAGACCTGTTTGTGCGTGAAGGCCGTGTAGACCATGTAGCCGCCCACATTGTGCTGAACGCCTTTGGGCTTGCCGGTAGAGCCAGAAGTGTAAAGAATGTAGAGGGGATCTTCGGCGTCCATCTCTTCGCAGTCACATTCTGCACTGGCATCTGCCATCGCTTCGTGCCACCAGATATCGCGACCCTCCTGCATCGGGCAGGAAATACCCTTGCCCTCTCCCACCCGTCTCACCACAACGCAGGTGTGGACCTCCGTACCGTCCATGCGGGAATTGGCAAGCGCGATGGCCTCATCGGTAGGCTGCTTACGCTCCATCGGACGATCTCCTCGGAACATGCCGTCGGTGGTCAGCACGATCTGACAGGTCGAATCCACAATGCGGTCGGCCAGGGCTTCGGCCGAAAAACCGCCAAAGACAATCGAGTGGACCGCCCCGATGCGGGCACAGGATAGCATCGAAACGGCCAGTTCGGGAACCATGGGCATATAGATAGAGACCCGATCGCCCTTTTTCACACCCCGGGACTTGAGCACGTTGGCGAATTTGCAGACCTGCTCGTGGAGTTCACGGTAGGTGAGCGTTCCGTCTTCGCCCGGTTCGTTGCCTTCCCAGATAATGGCGATTTGATCGCCACGGGTTTCCAAATGTCGGTCCAGGCAGTTGTAGGTGATGTTGGTTTTGGCGCCTTCGAACCACTTGATAGAAATCGGTCCTTTGTCCAGATCGTAGTTGAAAGACCGGACCCGGTCCCATTTTTTGAACCAGTGGAAGCCTTCGGCCACTTCTGCCCAGAAGGCTTCGGGATCGTCTACAGATTTCTGATATTGTTCCCGGTATTCGTCCATGTTTTTGACATGGGCGCTTGCGCTGAAATCTTCGGGCGGTGTGTATTGGCCATTTTGTTCGACGACCTGATTTGCTGCCATCAGGACACCCTCGCTTTCTAATAATGAAGATGGTTGGCATTTTCGTGGGGCATCCAATATAGTGTGGGAAGAAACATGATGCAAGCGGAGAAAAGGCGGATTTTCCTGTTTCTGTTTGGACGAACTTGTTATCTTTGAATCTGTTATCTTCCAATTTTTACCTGGTTTCCCCTGGTGTCTCATACTGTATATTGGATATGAAAAGATCGTATCCTCCATATATGGTATCCTATCGATTTAGCCGATTTCGTGGAACCTTTTCAGGTCCAGCGGGTTTAATAAACTAACCGGCGATTTGAGACGGAAGGCGCATTTTTTGTGCCTGAAGGGGAGGAGAACATATGCTTATGGTCAAATCCAGGATTGGATCCGACGAATTGTCAGACGTTGAAATCCTGGCCGAAGTAGCGGCCGGCGATATCGACGCTTATGGCAAGATTGTGGGGCGGTACCGTGGGCGTTTGTATAATTTTGTGTTTCGGTTTGTGAGCGAACGAGAAACGGCCGAAGATATTGTGCAGGAAACATTCTTACGTGCCTTTCGCAAACGAAAAGAATATCGAGCCATTGCCAATTTTTCGACCTGGCTGTTTACCATTGCCGGGAATCTGGCCAAAAGTGAACTCCGGCGGCGAAAACGTTGGCGGCTGTTTTCTTTGCACCGAGACTCAGAATCGGATACCGGAATGGAATTACCCGACAAATCCTTCTTACCCGACGAGGTGGCCGAGTCTTCTATGACGGACGTGCATATTCAGGATGCTATTGCGTCCCTTCCGATAAATTACCGACAGGTGATTTTGCTTCGGGATGTGGAAGGGATGTCATACCAGGAAATTTCGGACATCGTGGACTGTCCGGTGGGCACAGTCAAATCTCGTGTGAATCGGGCCCGAATTAAGTTACAACAGAAACTCAGGCAAGAGGGTCGGGACGTTGGGTTGGAAGTTTAAATTACAGTTCCGGGTTCTGCATTTGTTTACACAATAGACTCAGAACGCGAAACATAGAATCCGGAACTTTTATGAGGAGGCGTTGTATTGGCAATGACCTATGAAGAGTTTTCAAACCGTATTTCAGATTATTTGGATGGTGAAATGACCCCAGCACAGCAGGCAGAGATGGAACGTCAAGTCGAGATTGATCCGGCATGTCAGGCGCTTTTGAAAGATATGCAGGTGTTGACCGAACGGCTGAAGCGGTTGCCTCGGGAAGAACCTTCGGCCGGATTTAACTTTGCACTGCGCAGCCATCTGTTGATGGAAGTAGCCAAAGAACAGCGGTGGACCCACCGGATTCCGGGTCGGCGAAAGCTATTTGCAGCCGCTGCAGCCGTCATTTTGGGGCTGGGTATCCACTATTTCCTTCCAGAAACGCCAAAACAGCAGATTTCCGGTGTGGGTGAGGTCCGGCTTCAGCAGGCCGGTTCTGGTCCGGTTTTGGATCACCGGGGTTCTTTGAAGGGGTTGGCCAAACAGTCGCAGCCCATTTCTGGACGCCAGGTCCAGCAGGTTTACGGCTTGGCTTCGGATTCGGCAAAGGCTTTGAAAAAGCAGCCGGTTCGGCGGCTTCCCGAACAGGAAGTCCAGCAGGTCAAGGTCAAATTTTAGGTTATTGGGGAGTCAGGTTTTTCGATGATGAATGACTTTTTGAAACGACGCGTCCTGGGAGCAATGCTATTGGCGTTGCTCCTTTTTACAGGTACGGGTTGGGCGGCCGAGGGGCTGCTCAGTACGCTTGAGGACGAAATTGCCGATATCCTGGACGTCAACCGGTCCGGTGTGGTGCGCATCCACGCGCTGTATCCGACGGAAGCAGGTGAAGCGGGTGCGATATTTACACACGGCACCGGGTTCATTTTTGACTCCCGGGGATATATTTTGACCGTGGAAGGTGCCGTGGAAGGTGCCGAAGAAATTCGGGTGATTCTGACTTCCGGTGTGCAGATGAAGGCCGAGTTTGTCGGGTCTGACTCGCTGTCGGAGGTGGCGGTGATTCGGGTGCCTACACAGGGCCTGCCCACGGTTGCAATCGGCAATTCGGAACGGATCCGGATTGGACATTATGGCTTTATTCTGGGCAATGATTTCGGCAATCTGGTCCACTCCACGGGGGCTGTGCATGAAATTGACCGGGACAACGATTTGATCCAGGTGGCCGCCCGGGTGCAGACCAGCTATGGTGGTGCCCCTGTGTTTTGCAGCAACGGCAGGGTGGGCGGGATGGTCTGGCGCTATCCGGATTTGAGTAGGATGTTTCGGCAACTGGGTTTGGACGATCGATTTGCCGATTCTCTTGTGGGCCTGCCCGGCTTGCCGACCTCTGTGTATGTGATCCCGATTAATCGGGCTATGCGCGTGGCCAACAGGCTGATTCGGGACGGCGAGATGGTCTATGGATGGATGGGTGGTGAAGTGGTCGATATGCCTCAAAAAGGGGTTATGGTAACCGGATTGGCGCTGCCAGGACCCGCCTGGAAAGGTGGGTTGCAGGTCGGTGATGTGGTGCTGTCATTTATGGGGCGGAGTGTGATCAATGCATATCACCTCCGGCGATTGGTGATGGATAGCGAACCCGGTACGGAGGTCCGGCTGGGCATTCTTCGGGAAAGCAAAGTTCGTGCGCACACGGTGAAGGTGGATCGAATGCCGGATGAATTGCTGTATACGTTGCAGCCACCGATCGTGGCGGAACAAACACCCTCTCCGGAGCAGGCGGTTGACCAGGGGTGGAACGGCTTGTGGCAGATGTTGATTCGGCAAAAATAAAGGTCTTGGTTCGTTTTTTGGGGTATCAGCCGGTCGGTTGATACCCCTTTTTTTATGGTTTTCATCCTGGGTTTACATGGAGTTCATCTTTTTGAAACATTTGCCGTTTGGAAAGACGAGTGAATCGGTCGTTGTGGAAACTTTAAGTTGGCATAAGTCTAATTTTTTCAATCTTTTTTAAACCTGCTTGTGATTTAATGAACACGTTAGTTTTTTTCGCTTTGAAGACATTTAGGCGAAACATCCTCCTTGTATGTTAAAGCCCGTCACGTAAAGCTTA
>JAPUJS010000613.1 GCA_027296045.1 bacterium
TTACCCGTGTCTGCCGCCTCCCGGGCTTTGAGGCAGATACGGGTTATTTTGATGCCCTCATCCGGACCGATAATGTGCTCTCCCTGGCCTGTGAGCTCGGCGTGGAGGTCGACCAGATAATCCATTTCATCGGGTAAGAGCAGGTCGCGGGGGGCTTCCCCGTTGCGGATCAGGTGAACCCTGGTGGCGCAATCGCAGACTTCGATGACGCCTTCAGATCCGGCAATGCGGAGGCGGTCGTCCCCGTGGCCGGGAGCAGAGGTGGGGCGAAGGTAGTCCAGGTTTACCATAGCTGTGCCGCCATTGGAGAGTTGGAACAAAATGCCACCGTGGTCCTCACAGCCGGGATAATCGGGGTGGGCGAGGTTGCCGTGGAGGGCCGCAACCTGGGTGTATTCCAGGCCGGAAACCCAGCGCACGAAATCGATGGCGTGGATGGCGACCCAGGGGATGGTGCCGCCGTAGGTTTCCCGCGTTTTAAAATGGGGCGCCCGGTTGCCAAATTGGTAGGATTTTTGTCCGGTTGCAAGAATGGGTTCGCCGATGAGACCTTCTGCAACGGCTTGTTTGGCTGCCCGGAAGACGGGCGAGAGGCGAAGGCTAAACATCGGGGTGAGTCGGACGCCGTTTTTTTTCACGGCCTGTTCGATTGCATCGAGGTCGGCTTCGGTGGTTGCCAGGGGCTTTTCGCTGGCAATATGGATGCCTTTTTCGGCAGCGGCAACGGTGACTTCGGCGTTGAGGCTGAACGGGCGGCAGGTGCTGACCAGGTCCAGGTCTTCCTGGGCGAGCATTTCCTGGTAGGTTTCATACACGGTGGTGTCGGGTGTGAAGGCAGGACTGTTTTTGACCGATGAGAGGCTATCCTCGGGGTGGCCTTTTGCAACCGCTATGAGGGAGGCCCCATCAATTTTGGGAATGCCGTTGAGCACCAATTTCTGGTGCCCGTCCGAGCCGACCTGACCGATGCGAAGCGCCATGGGGGTTCTCCTTAGGGGGAATCGGTTGTGTTTTTGGGGAAATCGAAGAAGACAAATTGACCGCCGCCCGGGGCCACATCCGTCCAGGTTTGGATGTCGAAATCGATACAGAAGATGCCACAGGGGGGAATGTTATCGACCCGATGGCCGCTTAAAGATTCGGCAAGCTGGGTGAAGTCGGGGTTGTGGCCGAAGAGCATGAGGCAGTTGACTTCTGGGGCTTGACTCTGTACGATGGACAGGATGGCGGGACTGCCCCCGGAATAGATTGCTCGATCGGTTTGGATTTTTTTTTCGGGGTATCCAATTTCACCGGCAATGGCGCGGGCGGTTCGGATGGCGCGTTTAGCCGGGCTGGAGAGGATGAGATCGGGGAGGATGTCCTGTTTTTTGATCCGTTTGCCCATTTTCGGGGCATCTTTTTTTCCCCGCTTGTTCAGGGGCCGTTCGAAATCGGTCAGGCCCGGATGCTTCCAGCTGGATTTTGCATGTCGGACCAGGAATAGACGTTTCATGTCAAAAATTCTGCCAGGCAGCACGGGCGAGGCTGAGTGTCAGATAAATCTGGGTGCTGACATCGCCCCGGTCGAAGATGAAGAGGGTAGAAGCAGCCAGGTCAAGGGCGGTTTTGTCGGACATGCGAAAGAGAAATCCGACTTTGGGAGATAGAACAAGGCCTTTTTGGCGGATGATAGTGGCGGTGCTGGGAATAAATACCGGATTTTCAATTTCGTCAATCGGCCGTCCAATCCACCCCCCCTGGGGACGTTCGGAATCGGCACGCACGGAAATGCGGGCAAAGCCTGCACGCAGGGACAGGTAACCGATGCCGGAACTCTGGCTGTCCAGTAAGAGATCGGAGGCAATTTTGAGCCCGCCCATCAATGCAAATTGTGTGCTCTTTCGGTGTGCATAATTAGAAAGTTCAGTATCTTCAATTAAAACAGAAGTATATAGAAATTCGGTTTCCAGGCCAAGGTGCTTGCGCAACCCGAATCCGGCGGTCAGTTGGAAGGCAGGGCTCGTGCGGGCCACATCCCCGTCTTGACCGGTGGGAAAGAAGATACCGGCCCCAATTTTCCCCTGGCTTTCAATCCGGATTTCTGCCGCTTCCGGGGTTTGGCAGAAGATCAGAGCAAGCAGGATGCCACAGATAAGTATCTTTAGCTGGATTTGCATCGTGCGTTCCTTTTGGTAAGTTGATGAAAAACACGGAACTTTATTGTTATATTGATATTGACAAATACAGAAGGTTATCTAAATATTCTTAATCGACTTCCCAACCTACACTCTTCCTATTTGTAGACCGGAGTCTTTTATGTCTACCATGATTACCGGCAAAAAACCGATTCCATTTCTGAGAGGGATGCTCGCCCATTACCTGATCGAGCATGGATTTACTTTTCAGGAAGCCTATCAGGTTGCCGATCAGGTTCGCAAGGCGCTGCAAAAGGAAAAGGAAATATCGCCCAAAAAAATGGCCGGCCTGGTCCAGGGGCAGTCCCAGAAGTTATTTGGGGACCGTCCCATCGGCGATGGCATTTTCTGGGAGCCGGTTTCCAGACAAATTCTGGTAGAAGACGGCCATGGACGCCACCTTTTTTCGCTTGAGAGGCTCGAAGATTCCCTGATGGTGCCCGGGCTCAATCGGGATCAAGCCCATCGGATTGCCGGTCAAATCGAGTCCGATTTTATTCGGGAAGACAAACGGATTGTCGCCCGAGAGGATGTTTTTAAGGCCGCACTCAAAATTCTCAAGAAAGAAGGCGGCGAAGAAT
>JAPUJS010000614.1 GCA_027296045.1 bacterium
GCGCCCGACCCGAGCGGCATGCCCTGGGCCCGTTTGCCGCAATCCACAAACCGGCCCCGGTCCCGATCTAGCATCCAAAAAAGCGCCATCGCATAGTGCGAAAACCGGATCGGCTGCGCCTGTTGCAAATGCGTGTACCCCGGCATCACCACATCCAGATGCCGGGAGGCCGAATCCAGCAACACGCCCTGTAACCGGTCGATCAACCCCACCGTCTCCCCGATGACGACGTTCAGATACAGACGTTCGTCCAGCGCCACCTGATCATTTCGACTCCGCCCGGTGTGGATCTTTCCCCCCAGCGGCCCAATCAATTCCGTCAGCCGCTTCTCCACGGCCATATGAATATCTTCCAGGTCGTCGGTCAGGGCAACCTCCCCCGCATCCAACTCCCCTTCCACCCGGTCCAACCCCTCCAACACCTGGTCCAGTTCCTCCGCGGTCAGCACCCCAATTTTCTCCAACCCCTTCGCCTGAACCCGGCTGCCTTCAATATCTGCTTTGTAAAGCCGCTGATCAAAACCGATGGACGCATTAAACTGCTCCATCAATTTCTCGGTGGCCTTCCCAAAACGACCCCCCCAGAGTTTATCCGATGACTGGCTCACCTGATCAAATCCCCTCCAGCAACGCTTTTTCAATTTGCCCCGACGTATGTGCCGCCCGAGCCCCCACTCCCAGCACATTCAAAAAGCCTTCGGAATCCCGATGATCGTAGTCTCCGATCGCCTCCATCGAAGCCGTCTCTTCCGAATAAAGCGAATGCACAACGCCCTCCGAAGCCTGGAACATCACCGTGCCCTTAAACAGCGACACCGTCACCGATCCCGTCAACAAAGCGGCTACAGGTGCAAGAGCACCCCGCATCATCTGAGACGCCAGGTCATAATAATATCCCTGGTAAATCTGTTCGGCAACAGCAACAGCAACCGAATCGTAAAACCGCCTCGCTCGCCGATCCAGCACCTGCTGCAACAAAAATTCATAACACGCGCCCAACAGACTCAAACCCGGGCTTTCATACACCCCCCGCGATTTGATTCCCACAAACCGATTCTCCACCGTATGAATCCCAATCCCAATCCCGTGTTTTCCGCCCCACTCATTCGCCTTCAAAATAGCCGAGACCGCATCCACACCCTCGTCCTGGATCCGAACCGGTCTGCCGGCTTCCAGCGTCACAGAAAACAACTCGGCCTCATCGGGTGCCTGTGCAGGAAACACGCCCATGATTGGCTCAATAAAATCGGCGCCCACATTCAGATACTCCAGCTTTCCCGCCTCGTGCGTGAGTCCCAGCAAATTGGCATCGGTCGAATACGGTTTTTCATAACTGGCCGTAATCGGCAAATGGTGCGCCTGGCAATAATCAATCATTTCCTTGCGACCGCCAAACAAATCCAGGAACCCACTGTCCCGCCAGGGCGCATACACCTGCACGGTAGGATCCAGCATATTGGCCACCAACTGAAACCGCACCTGATCGTTTCCGCGACCCGTGGCTCCGTGCGCCAGCACAGAAATACCGCGCTTTGTCATCTCCTTCAAAATCCCCCGGGTCGTCACGTGCCGGGCAATCCCCGTTGTATTCCAGTAGCCCCCTTCATACCGGGCATTGGCAACCAACATCTCCATCGCCGCTTCGGCCAAATCGGCCTTCAAATCGACAAGCACAGCTTCCTTTGCCCCACAAGCCAGCATCCGATTTCGAATATCCTCCACATCCTCCTCATCCGGTTGACCAATATCGGCCGTCACACTCACCACCTCCACACCCCGCTCAACCAACCACTTCGTCACCGTACAACTGTCTAGCCCCCCCGAAGCCGCCAGGGCAATCGTCTTCCCACGCAAATCTTTCACGGTCATAAATTAGCTACTCCGTTTCAGCAAAACCCAGCATCTCTCCCCAACAACGGAAAAGGGCTCACCCCAACAATTCATCCATCACACCCACCGCCTTGTCGATATGTTCCTTCTCGATCACCAGCGGCGGCAAAAACCGCACCACGTCCGGACCAGCCGTGCAAATCAAAATCCCCTTCTCCCGAAACGGGTTCACAAAGTCTCCCGCCGACGGATCTGCTAGCACCACACCCGCGATCAGCCCCTGACCCCGCACCTCGGTGATCTGTTCGTGTTTGTCTTTCAGTGCGTTCAGCTTCTCAAATAAATAAGCGCTTTTTTCCTGCACAGATGCGATAAACCCCGGATCCGACAGCTGTTTGAAAACCTCAATCGCCACCGCGCACGACACGGGATGTGCCCCAAAGGTTGCCGCATGGTCACCCGGCTCAATAGCATCGGCCACGGCCTGCGTCACCAGTGTCGCACCAATGGGCAAACCACCAGCCAGGGGTTTGGCCAATGTCATAATATCGGGGGTCACCCCGTCATATTCCGGATGCTGATGGCAAAAAAGAGCGCCCGTCCGGCACAGCCCGGACTGAATCTCATCAAAAATTAGCAGCGATTTGGTCTCATCGCACAACTGCCGCAACCCCTTCAGAAAATCCGGATCCGACAAATGAATGCCTCCTTCCGCCTGCAAAGGCTCAACCAGAACAGCCACGGTCTCGGCATCCATCAATTTTTCCACCGACTCCAAATCGTTTAAATTGGCAAATGTGATGCCCGGTAGCATCGGGCCAAACCCTTTGTGATACTTCGGCTGGCCCGTCGAAGAAATCGAACCATAGGTCCGCCCGTGGAAGGATTGATTCATCGCAATCAGCTTGTTCTTGGGCGCATCTGGAAAGTTCACATATCCCCATTTTCGGGCAAATTTCAAAGCTGCTTCCCAGGACTCGGTCCCGCTGTTGCAAAAAAACACCCGATCGGCAAACGAATGTTCGCAAAGCAATTGGGCCAACTGGGGGGCCGGAATCGTATGGTATAAATTCGACACG
>JAPUJS010000615.1 GCA_027296045.1 bacterium
CACGGACACAGACTGGCCACATTTGCCCGGATCCCCACCAGCTTGTCGTGCACCCCATCGCCTGTCAACATCGCCCGAAACGTACAATTAAAATCCAGCAACCCTTCCATTCCCGTAATCGGTGCTTTGCGCGTTAAAAAAATCGGAAACTCCATATCCAGAAACGCCTCTTCCGCCTCCAGCATCTCCAACAGCTCTTCCAGCACCACATGTACATTTTCAGGTGTGAAGTGCCTGTGCTGCTCGTTCAGAGCAATCATAAAACGCGACATGTGCGTGCCCTTTCGGTGGTGGGGCAAACCCACTGTCATCGACAGTTTGGCCACCGTATGGAATTCCCCACCATCCCGCAGGGGCAACGTCAACGGATATTTCGCATTCGACACGCCCACCTGATCGATTTCAATACCGCGCTTGTCTTCCGAATTTTGAATATCGGGTAACATAAAACTCACTTTCCTGAACACAAAATGAAGACATGAAAAAACTTGACCCTGAACCTCCGGCCCGATACCTTAGATTGAGTCAGGGCAAAAACAAATCCCTTCAATATACCCTAAAAGGGACCCATCAGCCACTGGTGAAACCAAAAAATTTGAACCTTATGACCAATCCCATCCGCATCCTGGATCGTTTGCTTGCCCGTCTGGCCCTCGCCCTGATCCACCTCTATCAGGCCCTCGGTCCCATCAAACGCTTTTTCCTGCTGGCACCCAGCCCCTGCCGCTACCAACCCACCTGCTCGCACTATGCCCTCGAAAGCTTTCAGGCGCACCCTTTTCCCAAAGCCCTCTACCTTTCCATCCGACGCATCCTGCGATGCCATCCCTTTTCAAAGGGCGGCTACGACCCTGTTCCGCCTCCCAAAGACTAGCGATCTCCTAAATTCTGTAGGGCGCTGCCAAATAGCTCAAAAGGATGATTGGAACCGACTAACTACCGCCCAACATCCGCCCCAGTCTTCGCCCGCCCAGGAGATGCATATGAATATGATAAACCTCCTGGCCCCCATGATCCCCACAATTGATAATCAATCTATAGCCGTCTTCCGCGAGCCCCTCCTCTCTGGCAAGTTCTGCCGCAACGCGAAGCATACGTCCCATCGCAGGCTCATCTTCCGCTGTCACATCATCGACCGTCGGAATCTCCTTGTTCGGCACAATTAAAATATGTGTTGGTGCTTGCGGTTGAACATCCCGAAACGCCGTCACCAGGTCATCCTGATAAACAACATCCGCCGGAATCTCCTTCCGGATAATCTTACTGAAAATTGTTTCCTCAGCCATGGTCACTCCTTCCTGGATTCCCAAATTATCCCTAATTTTATTGTATAACAATAATTTATTCAAATTTTTCGCCCCAAGTCAACAAAATCCTTGTGACGAATCCCCTCGATATGTATATTTGTAAGTCTCTCAGGCACCGCATGTTATCTCCATGCGGCGTCCCCACTTCATTTTGTGCCTGAAATTTCAACAACTGGAAGGAGCACCCCACATGGCCAAATCGCAAAACAGAGTGCTCGTCAGAATGAAAAGCACCGAAAGTTCGCACTATTATTTCACCCGGAAAAACCGACAGAATACGCCGGATCGTCTGGAACTCAAAAAATACGATCCGAGCCTGCGCAAACACGTAACCTATCGAGAAGACCGTTAAGTTTTCATCCAGATCCAAGAGGTAAACCACCATGCCCCGGAAATGCAAGCTCACTGGAAAAGGGCCGCTCACCGGCAACCACGTGTCCCACTCCAAGCGGCACGTGAAACGCGTGCAGAGGCCCAATCTAAAAAAGAAGCGCATCTTCGTGCCCGAACTCGGACGCTTCGTCCGGCTCAAACTCTCCACACGGGCCCTGCGCACCTTAAACAAAAAAGGCCTGATGACCTATCTCAAAGACGAAGGCCTCAGTCTAAGAGAAGTAACCATCTAAAAACCGGGCAGAAGCAAAACGCTTCTGCCTTTTTTATGATCCCCCGCAATGTTTTCTACCTCCCTTAAATCCTACCCAAAATTTCGGATCCTCGCCAGCTTTCAACAAATGATAAAATTCCGGACATAAAAAAACGCCCGAATACCAACCATTCGGGTGCCGTCCTACCCGACTTTTGACTCAAATTCCAACCGCTCCAGCGCAATCCCCGACTCTTTCACCAACCGCCAGTAAACTTTCTCCAGCTCCGTTTCATAATCATACGGTTCTACAAACATAATCCGGGAGATCCCTGCCTGAATGGACTCTTTCAAGCATCCAAAACATGGCCGGGTTGTGCAATACAGAACCGCCCCTTCTGTACGCGACCCGTGCCGGGCGGCAAACGCAATCGCATTCTGTTCGCCATGTACACACAAACACGTATCATTTTCCTGTCCCGAAGGGATATCGGACGCACACCGGGGACACCCGCCTTCATAGCAATTCTTGACACCCATCGGCGTCCCATTATAGCCCGTGCTGATGATATTCTTATCCTTCACAATCACCGCCCCAACCCGTCGCCGAATACAATTGGACCGCTCCGACACATTGTAGGCAATATTTATAAAATACCGATCCCAAGACGGTCGCTCCATATAAGCTCCTTTCCCTACACAAACGCAATTAAAATTCGCCACTCCCCAATATAACCACCCAACACCCCTATTCAATTAAAAAGATCAAATTTCCCTTGTATCCCAAACACCCCCTGAAGTATATTTCAGAGCAGGATCGGTAGAGGACCGCAAAGCCACACCACCCAACACCTTAATGCAGGAGCAAACCATCCAGGAGACCTCCATACTATGCAACACCACCCTCAAACCACCGACTCCCTCGATCTCCGCGAAAAAGGCGCTCCCAAAAACGGGGAGCCCCAATTCAGCGACCGCCGCCTCTTTGTCCAATTCCAGGCTTTTGGAAACTGCTCTGACACGGCCCCCCTCGTCGAATCCATCCAAAACAGCGGCCTCCGTGCCGCCCTGTATACCGACACAAACAACCCCTATGGCATCGGAATCGCCATCCCCTCCGAATCGCCCGACACCTTTGTCAACGAAGCCCGAGACCTCTTCTGCAGCCCCCCCTTTTCAAACCTGGAACACCGCCCCCACTTCACCATGCTCGGCCGCTCCTATGCCACCGGATACGAACCCGACCTGGACGAAGCCCTCATCCACCGCCCCCAGCGCAACATCCTCAATCCCGAATGGCCCTGGGCCATCTGGTATCCGCTCCGGCGCAAAGGCGACTTCGCCCAGCTGGACCACAAAGAACAACGTGAAATCCTCATGGAACACGCCAGCATTGGCCGCACCTACGGCCGCGAAAACTACGCCCACGACATCCGCCTGGCCTGCCACGGCCTGGACAAAAACGACAACGACTTCATCATCGGCCTGGTCGGCGCCGACCTCTACCCCCTCTCCCGGGTCGTCCAGGACATGCGCAGAACCCGCCAGACCGCCCGGTTTATCGAATCCCTGGGCCCCTTCTTTGTGGGCAAAGCCATCTGGCAAAGTCCAACATAAATCTGTAGATTCAAGGTAGGAACCGCTTTGATCCTACCTTGAATCCGCAGATTCTGCATCGCCCAGCATCCTCTTCCGCATCAAAGCCTCTGTCACCCTCGGAAAACAAAATCCCATCCAGGCAAACACCCGATTGCCGAATCCCGGGATCAACACCCGCTTCCGCTTTTTCACAGCCTGAAAAATCCGATCCGCCAAAAACTCAGGTGCCATTCGCTTCTCTTCCCGAGAATTGTCCGGGCTATATCGCCTTGCATGCGCCGTACGGGTTGGCCCTGGAAAAACGGTCAACACCCGAATATCTTGCAGCGCCACCGACAAACTGCGCGCATAAGATGCCAACCCATCCTTTGTCGCTGCATACACGGATGCCCCCGGATATCCCGTAAAATACGACAGCGACGACAGAAACACCAGAGACCCACCTGCTGCCAGCTTTCCTGCATCCAGCAACCTCGCCGTCAAAACCATCGGTGCCGTCAGATTCAGTGCAACCACCCCTGCCTGTGCTTCTGGATCAATCGTCTCAAACCGTCCCACAGCATTGATCCCTGCATTGTGAATACACACGTCTATCTCCGGTCCATCACAGAGTGCCTGCAATACCTTTTCAACCCCTTCTTCCTCGCAAAGATCCGCCATAACAAAAGAAATTCCCAACAACCGCTCGGCTTCCTGAGCCCGGTCCACATCCACATCAACCCCCACAACCGACGCTCCCGCCTGCACAAACCGTTCTGCCAGCGCCCGGCCAATCCCGTCGGCAGCCCCTGTGATCACACAATTCATACGCTTGCGCTCCGCTTCATCACACCCTCCAACAATCCGCCAAACCAACGTCCCAAAATACGATAGAACCGATTCCCCATTCCAAGGATCCGAACCCTTTGCGACCCTTCAATCGCCTTTGCAATCTGCCTGGCAACCTGTTCGGCCGACGGAAAGCTTTCCCAATCGATCACCTCCCGGGTCAAACCGATCTTCTCATGCAAGCCCGTCCGTGTCGCCCCCGGCAAAATAACCTGCACCCGAACCCCTCCTTCGGACTGCAAATTCCGACCAAAACTTTCCAAAGCCGCCTTGGTGGCCGCATACACCGCATAGTCTGGACACGGCAGGGTCGAAACCACCGACCCGATCAAAACCACTTTCCCAGCCGCCTTTCGAACCAAAGAATAACATGCTCTGGTCAATCGCACAGGCCCCATCAAATTCACCGCCACCAGATCCCGAATATGTGACGACGCCTGACTTGCAACCGAACCATAATATCCCGTGCCGGCATTCTGGATCAACACATCAATCTTGTCGATACCCTGTTCCTGCAAAAACGCCTCCACCAAAAATGCGCAATCCGGTTTGGACAAATCTGCCTGGCAATACATCTCAGGAACAAAAAGCTCGCCATCCAACGATGAAATTGGCCGGCGACCCACCAGAATCAATCGGGCCCCTTGATCGGCATAGTGCCGGGCAAGAGCAAGACCGATTCCATCGGTCGCCCCGGTAATCAAAACGGTTCGAGGATCTCGCGTCATAAATAAAAAGACAAGGTGAAAGGATTTGGCTTCAAAAAAAATACGTATAGATTGGCGACCCTATGAGTTTATTTTTGAATGGGCGTGAATTTCTGGATACGATTGTTCCCAAAGTCGACGACGTAGAGATTGCCCTCATCATCCAGGACCATATCCGTCGGCCGCTCGAATTGGCTGGGACCAGTGCCCTGAGAGCCAAAGGCGACCAAAAATATTCCCTCGAATGTAAACTTCTGAATACGATGGTTGTAAAAATCTGCTACGAATATGTTTCCCTTGGGTCCGACCGCCACTGCC
>JAPUJS010000616.1 GCA_027296045.1 bacterium
TCCCCGAACACAGAAATGCGCCCAAATGCCTTTGCATTGCACACAGGTTACAATGCCGTTTAAATAAAAAGGGAGATATAAATTGGGAAGAACTGGAGAGAACACCGGACGGGGGAATGACCGGTGAGACCACCCTGTCCACACATATCACTCAAATTCCACGGCGTAAATATAACCATTCGACCTTTCGATGCAAGAAGAACATGCCAAATCCGGCCTAATTTTTTGCATCCACAAAGCCAAGCCCTTAAAATTTATGAAATTAGGATAGACACTGCAAAAAAAGGGCGAATAATTCTATATTTGCCCTTAAACGATTATTTTTAATTTAGTAAGGCCCAAATTGGCTTCCTGTGACCACAGACAGACCACCGGCCCGGTCGAAGCACGGACCCAAGTCTCCCTCTCCATTTGAAGCGCCTATCCGGCCTGTACTGTCGCTTCATGGAGTGCGGCGGTTTTGACCTCAATGGGCATATCTGCTTCAAAGTGCTCCACGCGATTCAAAAGCGCTTCCATCGCCTGGATTCGATCCTCGTTGTTCGGCATCGCATCGATCCAATCACACTCGGCATACAAATCCAGCACTTCCTGCGCCAGCACACTCACGTAAGACGTTTCTTCCTGTTCGGTCACAACGGCTGTCGTATTCATCACAACCCCCTTATATGTTGACAGGAGGGGGAGAAGCCAACCCGACCTAGAAGAACAACAAGCCGATCAACACTATCAGGGACACCCCGCCCAAAATCACCCTGCCCCGACGAGACCGCCGGGTTTGACGCCCTGTTGGCGCGATCCGTTTGCTGATCTCCGTGTCCGTAAGAATCGGTGTATGTCTTGCCATGGGGAGAGACTCCATAAGTATTTGGTTGAAGCCCGAATCTACAGAATATTCTAACAACTTTCGTGCCAGAAAATTGCTTACGTTCGATTTTGCAAACATCTTTATAAAATACAAACAATTAAGCCAAAAACCGAGCAACCCCTGAAAGTCAAACCGGGGAAAAAATCTGCGAAATAGCCAGAATCAGTGATAAAAAATGTACCAACTGTGACACATCTGCCCATCTCCTTACATTCAATGATCGGCCAAAACACCCAAATTCTGGGTGACCAGAGTCACAAACAATCTCATTTTTTAGGGCAAAACCCGAAAAACCGCCGACTTGGCCGCCACCTGCTCGCCCAACAAATCCGTCACCCGCACCTCGACCCGATAGGTCCCCGGTGCCCGATCCGACAGATCCAGGGCCACATAGCCCGCCTCATCGGCCTCTCCTCCCGTCTGGTCGTAAGCCACCGTGACGGCTTCGTCCTTCTGACCCAATCGAAGCGCCCGTCCCAGCCCCTGAAAAAATCGCCCCGGTAAGCTACGCTCTTCATAAGACCGGAGCGTATATCCCACCTGATAGCGTGTTTGTCCAAATTCATCTCGCGACAAATGATAAGCCTCAAAATACACAAACGCGTGCTGGCCCCGCCGAAACGTCCGGGATGCCATTGGAACCACACGCATCCCCTGTTTCGCCAAAGGTCCATCTCCCGGTACAATGCTAAAGGCCAATTCAACATCACTCAACTGCAAGGCCTCCCGGTGATAATCTTCCAGCACCAGGTCCTGGCGATAGACCCGGGACTTTCCCGATTGCCTGTCCCGCACCTGGAGATTCATCCGATAATGACCCGGCGGCAATTCCACCGACATCTTGCCTGGAATAAACGCCCCGGCCAGAACATCTTCTTCCGACGGCGTGTGGAAAACCATCTCGTCTTCCACCCGGTACACCTCCATCCAGAGGCTGTCATAAATCGCCACGCCCCGGTCGAGGGTGACGAGTCCCGCATCCGATCCCAGCCGAGCCGCCTCCGAAGCGGGAAGTCCATAGGCAATCTCCAATCGGGTTTTTCCATTCGCCCCCCGAAAATCCATCGCGTGGCAGTGAAAATCGATAGGCAGTTCGGCAAACCCAAATCGGTAAACCGCCGGCATATTCCCAACCACCATCTCGCCCTGAATGGCCAGAAGGTCCACCGCCTCCCACATTGACATCTGTCTGGGTCCGGTTGCAAACGAATAACGCCCGTGGGCAAACCGGTTCACAAATGTTACTTCCGAACCCCCACCCAAGCCCGCATAAACCCAGTATTCCCAGCGCTCGTCCGAACCCACCGGAAAGGTGGGCAAACCAAAAGCCACGGGCTGGGCGATCCGGCGACGATTGGCAAAATGCTTCCGGGCATCGCGAATCACCGGGTCAAACTCCGCCTGGATATTGTCCGACCGACTCACATGATCCGGATCGCCCAGCCTGACATACACATCGCCCCGGTCGTCCCAGGGAAACTGACCCTTTGAAAAACGATGTCGGGCGTGCGCCACCCGCCGATAGTGCTCCACCCGCCGTTCGTTCACCATCGTAAGCGGCGTCGGGTCCATACGCATCCAGAACCGCCGTATCATTTCGGCCTTCAAATCGTCAGGCATATTTCGATAGGTTTTCAACTCATGCCTGGAAGCCACAAGTGAAATATCCTGAAAAACCGATTGCTCGGCCTCCGGCAACCGGGCGATATAGGCCTCATAAAGCCGTTGCGCTCCCTCAAAGTCGCCCGCCATCTGGCCCAACGCGGCCATCTCAAGATAAGCCTCCAACGCCACATCCCCACCGGCCGTTATCAGAATCTCAAACAATCTCATCGCTTCTGCAACCTCCCCGCGTCGCAACAGCAATTTGGCCAATTTTAGACGCGCCAGGGGATGGTCACCCAAAACCGCCACCTGGTCCCGGTAGGCAGCGATCGCATCGTCCAGTCGCCCCCGTTTTTCATACAACATACCGATCTGAAAATGGGCGTCTTTGTGGGCGGGATCCATTGCCACCACCTGTTCAAAAGCCCCCATCGCCTCCAGGGGCCGCATCTTCAAATAAGCAACTGCCAGGTGATACTGCGCCGGAGCAAATGTCGGGTTCTCGCTCAGGGCGCGACGGAAATTGAACATCGCGCGTAAGCCCCCGCCTTTGGCATTTAAAGACAACCATCCCAGACCATGGTACCCACCTGCTGTAGCACCTCGGGAAATCGCCTTTTGAAAAGCCCGCCGGGCTTTTCCCCTCTCATCTGCTGCCAAATACGCATGCCCCAGTGCCACATAATCCTCACCGCTCGCAGACCCTTCCGATACAACCTGCTCCAGCCTGGAAATTGACTGTTCCGAGCTCTCACAAATTCCCTTTCCGCACAAGCCCACCATCAAAACAAGGGCGCTTAGACCGATAGGAACCAACATGGCTACCTCCCTCTATCTTGGCTGAGATCTCAAACTCAGCACGGATACATCCAGGAACAACAAGCGAACCCGGATTGGTTCAGGGGCGGGAATATAGTTTAATACTAAGTTATATCAAGTATACGATCTCTGGAATCTTCCATGGGTGATGGGAATCACAGGTTGTTCACTTTATTTTAAAAAAAATCCCGTTGCATCAATTCATGACGCAACGGGTATGCCACCTGCAAAACAATCCCTTCCGGCCAATCTTGCCGAATCTCTGGGAAAAAAGTGCTCAAAAAAAAACGGGCAGCCGACCCGAAGCCGGCTGCCCACAATTGCTGCATCAAAAACCATATCAGGATGCATGGACTTTACAATATCCCTTCGCCACAGCCTTATTTTTGCACCGAACACCCCTTTTTGTAATGCCCTGACACCGCCCTTCCACCTCACCCCGCACAGGTGCCAGCTCGGGCGATCCCAAAAACGTCTCCTTCGCCATTGCCCCAATCGCATCTGTAGACATCGCATCCAGCACCGCCCCGATCACGCCCCCCAACCCAGGAATCACCTTGGTCCAGGCACGCAGCCCCCGCTCGGCAC
>JAPUJS010000617.1 GCA_027296045.1 bacterium
GAGACGCCATCGGATCTGGTGTCCGGGACGGACGATATGGGGTTGGTTTCCCAGCCGGTTTTGAAGGCGGGCGATTTGCTTCTGTGTGTGGAGACGATTTTACACGGGTTTGTCCCTGGCCATGGGGCGCCTCGGTTGGTCGCCTACGGGTATGCAAGCGAAACTGCGCTCCGAAATCTCGCACAGGCAGACCAATCCCTGGCCGAAGCATGGGCGTCGGAAATGACGCCTTTGCAGAGAGCGGTGATGCTACCGGCCGGGTGTCCGGATTATCCGCCTGTGTTGACATCGGATGGAGAGACCTGTGAGATCGCCGAAACACCGGGTGTTTTTCACCCTTCCATTTACGGACGCGATCCGGATTGTGGCATTGATGAGAAGGAGCTTTATCAGTGGGATCTGTGCGGGCATTTGATACTGCGAAATGTAATGGATGCCGAATGGCTGGCGGCGGCCAACGAGGCGATTGACCAATATGCAGATCAGATTGTGGTGGGCGGTAATGCGGCCAAGGGATCTCAGGCACTTGCAGGTACGGGCGTGCCTTCATTTCGAGGGCTGTTCGAACTGCCGAAACCGCATTGTGATTCTTTTCGAGAGATGGTTGCTCACCCGGCGGTGGTCCAGCGGATGAACTGGATGATGGGAAGCGGGTTCCGGTGTCGAAACGCCCGTGCGATTTGTTCGATGAAAGGGACTTCGGGACACGCCCTGCACAGCGGTACGGAGCCGGTAAAGCCCAAAAACACATATGTGTTTCAAAATGGACGCACGTACTGCGATTCTATCAATGTGGCGTGGCAGTTGCGGGATGTGCAAGAAGAGGACGGCGGATTTGTGTGCATTCCTGGCAGCCACAAGGCGCGTTATCCGGTGCCTGAAGATCTCAAGTCCTGTGAAGATACTATGGATATCGTGAGACATGTGGGGATGCAGGCCGGAGACGTGGCGATGTTTTTGGGGGCCGCCCAAACCCACGGTGCCTATCCCTGGAAAAGTGAGGTGGACCGGCGGGCTGTTTTGCTGGGCTATTCGTCCCGGAATATTACTTAAGAAGCTGTTTTTAAACTCGTCCTCTCGACACCGTGATCCGATAGGAGCCAGCTCTGCTGGCGAAGAATCGCCGATAGGAGGCGGCTCTGGGGGAGTAGGCAGATAGACGATTCTACAAGGAGAGACACAATGGATCAGGAAGCGATGAGCAATGAAGAGAATTATGCGTTTGATGCGGCCGGATATTTGCACGTTCCGGGGGTGTTGAGCAGGGATGAGGTTGCTGTTTTAAATGGGGCGCTGGACGAAGCAGGGGAGGCCGAAGGAATGCTGGGTTGGGCGGCGTCTCAGCGAGAGCTGTTTCGAAATTTGCTGGTGCATCCGCAACTGGTGTGGTATCTCAATCAGATGATTGGCCACGGGTTTCGGTTGGATCAAGCGCCCCGGCTTTGGGGGAGTCGAGATGGGGAGATCGGGACGAATCTGGTGGGCGGAGATGAACCGCGCAATCCGTCGCGGGCTTATTTTCTGCAAAATGGTCGACGGTCATCTCAGGGTGTGAAGGCGATCTGGGTGCTGGAGGATATAGACGAAGGGGCGGGCGGTCTGGTGGTGGTTCAGGCCAGTCATAAGAGCAATGTGGCGACGCCCCAAGATCTGGCGACGGGTGTGGACGAGATGGGGCTGGTGAAGCAGCCGGTGATGAAGGCGGGAGATCTGTTTTTGCTGGCGGAATCTACTCTTCAAGGGATGCGACCCTGGGCAGGCGACCCGAAACGGTTGTTGACGTATTGGTATTCAGGCCGGTCGGCAATTCAGTCGAATGGACTGGGGCCAGGAGCGGAAGAAGATTATCTGCCAGAATGGACCAGGGATGCGTCTCCGGAGCAAAAGGCGGTGCTGCATCGGCCGGGGTATCAGGGGGCCAATCCTGCGCCGGTGCTGAATACCGACGGGGAGAAGACCTGGGTGGAGGAAAGTTTGGAAGTGATTCATCCGTCGATTTATATTCGGGATCCAAATTCTAAGATTGATGAAAAGGAGTTCTATTTCTGGGATTTGAACGGCTACCTGGTGGTGCCCGGGGTGATGGATGCGGAATGGCTGGAGAAGGCGAATGAGGCGGTGGACAAATTCCAGGATCGAGTTGAGGTGGGGCGAGAGTTGTCGGGCGGATCAAAGAGCCAGGTGGGGACGGGTCGGCCGGTGTTGCCGGGATTGTCGAATTTACCCGAGCCCTATTGTGAGCCGTTTCGACGGATGATTGCACATCCTGCGGTGGTGCACCGGCTCAACTGGATGGGCGGCAGTGGGTATCGCACGGGTGGGGGGTCTGTATTCTGTGCTGTGGAAGGGACGTCCGGGCATTCGTTGCACGACGGGAACGAGCCAATGAGTCCGTCGAGGGGATATCAGTTTAAGAACGGACGGAGTTATTGCGAAACGGTGACCATCACGTGGCAGTTGCGAGATGTGGAGCCGGGGTTGGGCGGGTTTGCCGGTGTGCCGGGGTCTCACAAGACGCAATATTCTCAGCCTCCAGGCGTTCGGACGTGCGATGAGACGATGGGGCTGGTGGTGCAGCCGGCGATGAAGGCCGGGGATGTGCTCTTTTTTATGGATGGCGGGTGTACGCACGGCGCGCTGGCCTGGAAAAATTCGATTCCAAGGCGGGGTGTGTTGGTTAAGTATCAGTCCAAGAATTCCAACTGGGGCGGTGGGGTGATCGACCCTCAGGAGCGGTGGGGCGATATGGTGGAAGACATGACGGAGGAACAGTTTGCAGTGATGCGAGGACCGGAGCGAGATGGTCGTCATCGCAACATTCCCCGGCTGGAGGTGCGAGACGGGCAGGTGCAGGTTTCGTACGATCCGGAGGGCGATCGGTATTCGGCATCTTATCGGAAGCCTGGAGAGAAGGCGAAGTAAGAAAAACGACCTTTATGGCGGGGTCACTGGCGCAGAAACACCGATATCCGCCCAAAGTGTGGAGTGACAGCATGATTTATTCCTATATTGTTTTTAGGGAAAATTGGGCTATATTAGTTTTAGTTTCACTTTACTCAACACTGGGCCAGGAGGAAATAGGTGATCCAAAAAGTGATTCAAAAGCGAAACCTGAGGATCTTTTCTCAAGCAAAAGAAGATCTGGCTTATTGGCTGAGCCGACCCCAAGAAGAGCGGGTTTTAACCGTGGACTATCTCAGGCGGCAACAACATGGAAGCACAGCAAGACTTCAAAGAGTTGCTCGCGTTGTTCAACGCTCATGATGTCGCATATGTGATTGTGGGAGCTTATGCGCTTTCCTATCACGGTGCCCCGCGATATACAGGGGATTTAGACATTTTGATTCAACCAGTAGCTGAAAATGCACAACAAATTTTGGGTGCTTTATCTGAATTTGGGTTCGGAAATCTGGGATTGACATTAACAGACTTTACAACGCCTGACAATGTTATTCAACTCGGATATCCGCCAGTGCGTATCGACCTGCTCACGTCGATTACGGGTGTTTCTTGGGAGGAAGTAAATAAAAATAAAGAAACTGGGACATACGGTGGCGTGAAGGTTTTTTATATCGGCCGAACGCAGTTGGTTCAAA